>NZ_JBHTLT010000016.1:0-225323 GCF_042679045.1 Sporosarcina contaminans
TGTGGCATTGGCCCACAATCTACTGAAAGTGGCCGGCATCCGCGAGCTACTTTCAGTATTGAATGAGAAAAATACAAGAACAGGTGGCGAAAAACGATTCGTTTTCGCCACCTGTTCTATTTTAGGGACTTATTGGACAGCCCCTTTTCTTTTTATATTCATATCTATTTTTTGCATCGCAAAAGAATATTTTCTTTGATTGTAGGTAGTAAAATGCTGCGATACCAAGGGTTAAGGTGTGATGAGCATCCACTAAGCTTTACTTTATTCAATAGCTGTTTGTTGAAGCAAGTATAGGGACAGTAGTTTATTCGTAAGAAGCATTTTATTGGAATGGTATCTCTCTGTTTTGTCATTTGTCAATGTTCGTTCATTGTGTTACGACTTTGTTCGTTCTATAATGGAGAAAGAATTCACTAAAGGAGCGATGGCAATGATGCCTTTCAGCATATTTGGATTTCGTGCGTTATGGAGTCCTTATTTCTTCGTTACAATTGTTTTACTTACCATTCTTTATTTCCTATTAACGAAAAAATGGAGACATCTTTTCGAAGGCACTGAGCCGGTAACCCGTAAGCAGATGCAATCGTTCGTAGCGTCCATGATCCTTTTATATATCGTCAAAGGGTCGCCGGTAGATTTAATTGGACATATTCTATTCTCTGTCCATATGACGCAAATGGCATTACTGTTATTAGGTGTTGCGCCGTTAATGATCATGGGTATTCCGAATTTTATTTGGAAAAAGGTTTTTAGTGTAAAAATCATTGATAAGGTTGTAAGGCTGCTAACAAAACCGATCATTAGCTTACTAATCTTTACACTTGCATTTTCATTGTATCATTACCCAATGATCTTGGATTACATTAAATTAAGTGCGGTTTTACATGCTATTTTTACAATTACAGTATTTATGGCTGCATTGGTTTTATGGTGGCCGGTAGTGAATACAATGGACGACCATCCGCAATTGCATGGATTGAAAAAGATTGGTTATGTCATTTTGAGTGCTCTTTTAGTGACGCCTGCATGTGCTTTAATCATATTTGTAGATGTCCCTGTATATGAAACCTATAGCAGTGGAGAGGCATGGCTACAAGCGATGGCATTATGTGTGCCTGCCGGTACATTATCAGGTCTGTCCATCTCAGGCCCTGAGTTGTTTACGAATATGCCGACAGTATATGATCAGCAATTGGGCGGAATTATTATGAAGGTTGTGCAAGAATTGATTTACGTTGTAGTCATCGCAAAAATCTTTATTAATTGGTATCGGGAAGAACAATTAAATGCTGATGAAATTACTCAAAAAGATTTGTTAGAGAGACAAAAATTTGAAATGAACCGATGATCAAATTTTAGATTGAAGGGGTATTTATCAATGAGTGTTCCTATATTGCCTACAATAAGTACACTATTCATCGTTTTATCTGCGATACTTGTTGCCATCGGATGGAAACTGATCCGTGAAAAGAAAATAGAGGCTCATAAGAAAACAATGATTGCTGCTGCTTTTTCAGCATTGTTCTTCTTTATTATTTATGTTTCGCGAACAGCTTTTATTGGGAACACATCGTTTGGCGGACCAGAACATTTAAAAATTTATTATACTGTTTTCCTTATTTTCCATATAATATTGGCAACGGTCGGCGCAATTTTAGGTGTTGTGACGCTCTATGCTGGATTGAAAGACAAGCTTGATCGTCATCGAAAAATAGCACCAATGACGAGCATCATTTGGTTTTTCACTGCGATTACAGGTGTTGCTGTCTATTTATTGCTCTACGTGTTTTATAAAGGCGGAGAAACAACTTCCGTCATACGAGCAATTTTAGGCTATTAGTGTTCATTGTTTGTAATGGATAAATTATTGAATACAAAGGGATGAACAGCAAAGTCTGTTCATCCCTTTAATCATATTTTAAAATCCATTTTAATAATGCCTGCTTCACGTGCTGTATTGAACAGGATTACAATTAATGGGCCAATGAAAAAACCTAATACTCCAAATAGCTTTAACCCGATAAACATGCCGATAAGTGTAGGCAAAGGGGACAGACCAATTTGGTTGCCCATTACTTTCGGTTCTACTGTTCGGCGAATAATTAAAAGAATTGCTGCTAAAATGGCTAATTTTGTTCCCATAGCAATGTCGCCGCTAATAAATTGGTAAAGAGACCATGGAGCTAAAATGATGATGGACCCTAAAATTGGTATAACGTCTATAACCCATATGACAAATGACATGATGACTGCGTATTTCGGTGCGATAAACAGCAATCCAACGAAAGAGACAGCTAAAATAATGAAGCTGACTAACAATTGTGCTTTCATGAAACCGAAAAGGACAGAGTTCAATCTCGTCGTCATAAAGCGTACTCTTTCGGCTGTTTTCTCCGTCAAATGTCTATAGGCCATTTTTTTGAGCTCTGGCAGTTCTAACATAAATAAAAATAGTGCAATTAAAAAAACGATTAAACTAACTAAAAAATTTGGAATTTCAGCAGCTAACGATAGTATTTTATTATAATCCAATAGATCAATTAACGATTCTTTCAAGGAATTTAATACGCCATCGATTTCTTTTTTTATCGTTTTTTCAACGTCTTCCGGCATGCCTGATGTGAAATGAAACATTTTACTTTGTATATCAATCCAAACGCCTGATAGCTTGTTTAAATAGTTTGGAGCATCTTTCGTAAATTGGATTAGTTTACCGATCAGTGATGTCGTTATATAGTATATTGAAACCGCCACGACGGCAAGCACAAAAATGAAGACCACAATGACGGAAAGTTTGCGCTTCCATTTGAATTTCGTTTCTGTCAATTTAACAAGAGGTTCAATTAGCATTGCAGTCAATAAAGCTAAAATGATAGGGATGGAAACTGGCAATATGAAGATCAGAATGAATAGAATAATGAGGATGCTAATAAAGATTAAAAAATTCCGTTTTGTAAGCCATCTTGACAAGATAAATTCCTCCAATATTTTCATTAATTTCATTATAACCAAATTAGGAAGAATTGAATAGAAAAACCGGAAAGCGTTTCGCTCTCCGGCCTTCTCCTCTACATGAATCATAGGCAGTAAGGAAATATTTAGCTGCCTACCATTGGTCAATCGTATTTATTGGTTTGAAAGATATGGTTTCAGATCTTCCATGACAGCTTGAAGCGTCTTTTCGCAATCTTTTACAAGGCTTTCTGGGAAGTTTTCATCTTCACCATACTCAACGCCGTGCGGATAATAATGTTTGCCGATTACAGGTTTTTTAAGATGGATAATTGCATCTCGTGCACCTACATCTCCATCCGGAGTGTATCCGAATACACGCAAGTAGTATGTACCATCCTTGATAACGTATTTCTTATCAAATGTTACTCTTTCGTAATCCCATTGTCCGGCAAGTATGAGATCATGTTTTGACATGATTTCTTTTAGCAAAGACAAGTCAGCGACTACTTCTTCAATGCCTGTATTCTCAATATACATAAGACAACGTCCTCCTTCATGTTTCATCCAGTCGTGTGGCTATACTTCCTTATAATAGAACAAATTGAGGATAGTTGCAATGACAACATTGTGTCAACAATTTCGTGATCTTTAGGGTTCGCTATTTAAAAATGGAATATATAGACGAAGTAAGTATAAAAGATGACTTTTTGTCTTTACTTTATGTAAGGTGGATATGTAGATTTAAGAGGGGAAGGTGGTCAGGACATTATGAAAGTATTATGGAAAATCGTTGTCTTAGTAGTGATCCTTCTATTTTTGTTTTATTTGATGGATAGTAGGGTGAAGGAAAATGAGCCGCTTGAATCTCCAGTCAAACAGGGGACAGCAATTCCTTCAGAACTTAAAGACGATTTTCAAACAACAGCTCCTGTGCGGCCTGAAAAAGGACTCTCGACATATGTAGGGAAAAAATCTGAGTCGGTCATTGCAGATTTAGGAGAGCCTGATCGGATTGAGCCTTCCGCTTATGGATACGATTGGTGGCAATATTCAAGTAATGGTTATCTATTAATCGGAGTTCAGGACGGAATAATCAATCAAGTATATAGCTCAAGTGAACATTCTGATATGTCTCCCTTTAAAATAGGACAAAACGTTGAGGAGATTTTCCGCTTTTCAATTATTGAATCGGAAGTGAATGTCCCAATCGGAGAAAATAGTTATTCATTCAGTTTGAATAGTGAAGATATGATGAATCGGATATTAATTAAGTACGAAGATCTATATGCCCAAATATATGTTGATGGCAAAGATCAGATCATTGAGGGCATACGGTTTTTAGACGCTGAAACACTTGTAGTCCATCAGCCGTATGCAATGGAGTATACAGGAGAAATGATTCCTATACAGCAGCCTTCGTCTACATTGCAAATGGAAGTAGATCGAAGTATGGAAAGACAAATTGTTGAGCTGACAAATGAGTATCGCGAACATCATGAAATCAGCAAGCTGCAAACGGATTATTGGCTTACATCAGTTGCACAAAACCATAGTAAAGACATGGCTCTTGAAAACTATTTTTCCCATGAATCACCATCCGCAGGAAATTTGTCTGAGCGATTGAAAGAGGCGAAAATTGAGCATAAGAAAGCGGGGGAAAATATAGCGTCCGAGTATGTCGATGCAATTGAAGCAGTACATGGATGGCTAAATTCCCCGGCTCACCGAGATGTATTATTAGAAGAAAGTTTTACTCATATCGGAACAGGTGCATACGGAAAGTTTTATACACAAGTGCTCATACGTGCCAATAAAGAAGAGCAAAATCAGTTTAATCAAGAAAGTTGAAGATAAAACATCTTTACCTATACGTATTAATGGATTGAATTCTTGTTACTTTTGCGATCTGTTACTGCTGGATAAATCCAAGTACCCTCTTCAAGTGTTGCGATTCCTCTTATATAAAGGGGAATCGCTTTTTGCATCGCATACAAAGCTGCTCTTTTTTGAATGATCGGTCGATCTGTTTCAAGTAGAGGCAGCAGTTCATTGATAGCCATGTCAGATAATTTAGTTGTATTCTCATTTGTTCGGGGGTCTCCCGTCATGACACCAGGAACATCTTTGAAAAACTCAACATGAGAAACCCGCAAAGCGGCACCAAGAGCAATAGCGGTCAAATCGCTGCCTCCTCGACCGATTGTCATCACTTGGCCATTTTCATTAATTCCTTGAAAGCCAGGAATGACAACGCATCCGGTTTGGGACAGTGAATCGGTAATCATTGCTGGATCGATATCGACGATCGTACCGTCTCCGAAATTCCCAGCTGTCCAAATGCCTGCTTGGATACCGTGCAAAACACGATTCGGTACACCCTCTTGCTCCAACTCCGCGGAAATCACAGCGGCTGCAATCAATTCTCCACATGATGCAGCAAGATCGCTCGCTGCTTTTGACGAAGAAAAAGCATCGGTCAATTGTAACAGGCTGTCAGTGGAGTAAGGATCACTGCCCCTCCCAATTGCAGAAACGACAACGATAACATTTTGATGTTCTTTCAAACCGTTTTTAATGTGTTCAATGCATAATTTTCTGCTTTGTTTATCTTTCATGGCCACGCCACCAAATTTTTGAACAATCATCATAACTCCCAACTTTCTTCGTGACGTTCGTTTCATCCTTTTCATACGATAAAGTATGGTTCGCTCTCAATATATTCGCATTTTGTGAAAATTGTTCGGGAAGGAGATGGGGCATCTGTTATTGGCAGAGATCGTTAAAGACTGGCCCTGTACGGTGAATGGGAATATCGGGGTTTCGATCAAAGGGATTACGGAGCACTCTTCGAACGTCAAGGAAGGATATTTATTTGTTGCGAGAAAAGGGAAAAAAGATGATGGTTTATTGCATATACAAGAAGCGCTTGAAAGAGGTGCTGCTGCGATTGTTACAGATCGATATGCGTATTGTGCAGGTCAGCGGGAGGAAGTTCCATTCGTCTTAGTGCCTGATAGTAGAAGGTTTTTATCCTATGCTTGTGCAAAAATGGCAGGCAATCCTTCAAAGCGGTTGACTGTCATTGCAGTGACAGGCACGAATGGCAAGACGACTGTAACGCATTTTATTGGTCAATTATTATTAGCATTAGGAGTGAGAGTAGCAGTTCTCGGCACTACAGGTATTTTCGTTAATGGTGTAAAGTGGAAAATAGATGTGCCAGAAATGACGACATTGCCGCCTGAGTATCTCCATCCTTTATTGAAAAGATGTGAAGATGAGGGAATAACTCATATTGTAATGGAAGCATCTTCATTGGGGCTTTCGACATTACGTTTAGAGCATTGCGACATCGATATTGGAGTGTTTTTAAATTTAGGAATCGATCATTACGAAGAGCATGGTGGGAAATTGGCTTATTTTATGGCAAAGAAAAAATTATCCACCATGGCTGATCAATTAGTCGTCAATATGGACGATAGCAATTGTATAGCGATGGTAAATGATGCAACTGCGGAAATATACTACTTTAATGAGTTTATGGTGGCAAATGAGTGGGTTCCAGATATTCAGTTTTCAGGGGCTGTATTAGGTCGGCATAATAAGATGAATGCGATGGCGGCTATTAGTGTTGTGCGGTTAATGGGCTATTCATTATCCGAATTACTACCTTTCTGTCAAACGCTCGTTTTGCCGGCTGGACGGCTTCAAAGAATGGAAATTGGAGGGATCGCAGTTTATATTGATTATGCTCATACGCCAGACGCTCTTGAAGCTGTGCTTGAAGCATTGCGGACAGAATGGAAAGGAGGGCTGATCACTGTATTTGGATGCGGAGGAGATCGAGATCGGGGGAAAAGGCCGAAAATGGGGCAAATAGCTGGAAAGTATTCTTCATCGGTCATTATTACCTCCGATAACCCACGATCAGAAGATCCTCTTGACATAATGGATGAAATACAATTAGGCATTGATTCGGCCCGTGGAGTACAAATTGAAATGGAACCTGACCGGAAAGAGGCGATTCGGAAGGCGATTTTTCAGGCTCGAGAAGGAGATGTTATTCTAATAGCGGGGAAAGGTCATGAGGAGACGCAGCAAACTGCATTTGGAATTACTTCTTTTTCGGATTATAGAGTTGCAATGGATGCTTTGCTTGACAAAAATAAAATTCAACCAATTGAATGATACAGAATGGGTGCGCACCTTCCGATTTATTTGTTATGATAAGAATGAATGGAGGGAAAGCCCTATGATGATGACGGATGAATGGATATCCATCATTGAGGAAGCGGAAGCGCTCTCCGATATGTTACTTTCTTCGGAAATTGTGGCCGATTATAGAAGGGCGAATCATGCTGTCTATGCCGATAAAGAATTGGCAAACAAAATCTCCGAATTTAATAACATGAAAGAGCGCTATGAGGAAGTACAACGCTTCGGGAGATATCATCCCGATTATAATACAGTTATGAAATCGATCCGACTTCTAAAAAGGGAGATCGATATGATCGAACAAGTGGCCGCATTGCGGTTAGCGGAAAATGATGTGCAAGATTTACTTACGGAAATCAGTGCCATTATTGCCCGTTCCGTTTCGGAATCCGTAAAAGTCCCGAATAGCAATGGTTTCTTCGCAGATTCATCTTGTGGTGGCGGCTGTGGATCCGGGGGCAGCTGTTCTTGTTCTGCTTAAGCGTTATACTTCTATAACGTACAAAAACCGATTGAAGGCATCTCCTTTCAATCGGTTTTCTTTTGGCTATGCATCCCGCAACAATATGTATGCGGGGCGGTATTCAATTTTCTGCTTGATGCTGAATAATCGTTAAGGCTACTGATGGTGTTTCGGAAATAAAACCTGCTGCCCCGGCCTTTAACAGTTTTTCTATTTTGTCTTCCTGATTGACATCCTCATAATAAATTGGAATATTGACGTTATGGAGGAAGTTAATGAATCCTTCCGTATTAAGAGGGAATATCCCCATCTTTTCAGACACATTGAAAACGTCTGCCTTTGGATTGTACAAATGTCCAAACTTGCTTGTAAAAGCGGCATAAGCTTTTTTTACTTCATCGTTCCCGGCACCGATCGCTACTTTGTTTTGTGCGTATAAATTAAAGCGATCCGTCTGCTCATCGAATGTGCTCATGACGATGACACGATCTTGTGTGTTCGTTTCTTCGATCAATCGCCATAATTTGGAAGGCATTAAACTTCCTTCATACGTATCCGGTGAATCTCTCAAGTTTACTGCGATTAACAGCTGAGGGAAAGCGTTGACTAATTCTATCAATGTCAATATCTTTTCCCCTTTTCCACGAAATGGATACTGTCCTTCTTCATCCATATACATGTAGCCCGCGTCCGCTTTTTTTAGCTCATCCAATGTGTAATCTGATATTTTACCCGAGAAATCGGTCGTACGATCCGCCGTTTCATCGTGGAAAATTATAATCTCTTCATCTTTTGTCAATCGTATATCTACTACAAAACCATGCACGCCTAATTCAGCGGATTTTTTGAAAGCTGCCATTGTGTGTTCGGGCGCTCCTTCTGTTCCTCCGCGCTTCGCCAAAATAATTGGCTGGCTAAATTGCAAGGCGGTTTTATCGGGTCGCGGTTTCGGCTTTGCGACAACTTTGGATGCGGCCCATGCGGCAACACCAGCTGCGCCTACCGTAAGAGCCACCTTTGTTTTCCTTCCCATTTCCGGATCCTCCTATTCTATCATTCGTTCGAATCTAACCTCATTATAGGTGAAAAAGATAGCGCTGTCAGCAATGTTCGGTTGCGACTCTTTTCCTACCTATGGTATTGTATGGGGTAGGAAAAGAGGCGAAGAACATGATTGATCGACAAGGGATAATCGTTTATCTCCATCATTTAAAGCAGGCCAAATCATTACGTAAATTTGGGCATGTCCACTATATTTCAAGAAAGATGAAATATGTAGTCCTTTATTGCGATCAGGCAGAAGTGGAAGAAGTGATGCGTAAAATCGAGCGTCTGCCTTCTGTAAAAAAAGTTGTGCCTTCATACCGTCCATTTGTGAAAACGGAATATGAGAATGCTAAGCCGGATAAAGCGAAAGAATACGACTATAAAATCGGTCTGTAAATTATTCAGCGATCATTGCAGCGGAGGGAGCAAATGATTCAGGCGAAGTATGCCGATGATGTATTGATAAAATAATTTAACATCCGCAAACTCTGTTGAGTGTTTCAATGGGATGATAACCGGGTTTGATCCGCAATGAAGAGCGGCTTCTTCAAACAGCCGTCTCCGAGCCGGCACAGCATCCCCTTTTTGTTGGATGCCTTCTCTGCAAATATAAATGGGCATAAATTTACTTTCTCCAGCGGGACGGAAAGCGGCTGCCAATGAGAGGAACTGCCCGCTTTCGTTTTCATGAGTGAAGATGAACGTGCGATGTAAACGCGGTTGATTTGTAGTAATTAGTTCAATTAATTCATAGACGTCTCCATATCCTCCGCCTAATTCAATAAAAGTTTGCTGTAGCATGGATACACTGCCTTTCGTATTTTTAAAAGTTGAATGCGATAACGCAATCATCACGCTTTTTGTTCAATAGAAAGCGTTTGTTATAGGAATCATACCATTGTACATAATAACTATCATCTATCAAAGCGCATCGAGGTGCAGAAAATGAAATTTGCAATAAGGACAATCGTCCTTTTATTAGTAATCAATGTCGTATTAGTATATATGCAATATATCCAAATGGCAGATGCGTGGGATGCTCAGGAGAGTAAGGAGCATGAAGTATATAGCCAAGAGATAGAAGTAATCAATCGAGAACACTCTTTGGTCGTTCGGCATACATTTGAAAATTTAGGCCCGGAGCGGGCAGAAATCATTTGGCCAAAAGATAGTGTGAACCGTAAATGCGATACAGAGAATGATGCTTCCTGTTCAAGGCTGAATGAAAGTTTAATCGCTTTTTCCAAAGGGGAAGAGGAGACTCAATCTATTACATACGAAATCCCGAAAAAAGCAGCGAACAAGGATACGATGTTTTTTCAAGAGCCATTTGCAGCGATTCGGAATGCACTGCCTGAAACGACAACAATGCACTTGACAGATGAAACAAACTCTGGCGGCATTTGGATTAGCGGATTAAATTGGATCGGCACTAAGCAGATGGAAATGATTGAGTACTCATTATACAAGGGAGATGGACAAATAACCGATCTTTATTGGCAAAAAGAAGTATTGCCAATTGCTTATAAAGGCAATGCGTTAACTGTCTATGGACAAAACCTTGACGGAGAAAGTTATGAAGGCATCGACCAACTGCTCACTTCTTTCAACGTCCCGAATTTAACTGTTGTTCAAAGAAATAGAGCAAAGGATTTGCACTCGGATCGATTTGTTATTACAGGACAGCCACCTCAGGAGAATGAAACACCTTTGCTGAAAAAAGCGATCCGTTTCCGCTATACAATACCTGAAAATGAAATACTTACTGGGGAAATCGCTGCTTCCATTCTTAACGGTTCTCCTGTAGGCACTGAAAAAACAAAGAAACTGTTTACCGATTTAACTGCCGGAATGACGGATGAAGAAATGGTCTCGTTACGTGAGTCATTGCAAAGCAAACCGATGGGCGCTCGCTTACATGCCGCAATGTTAGATGAAGCAATCGGTAAAGTAGCTGATATGAACACATCTTTTATCCGCAACAATTTACAAGGGTCATTTCCATTTCTATTTGAAGATCCTCGCCAGATAATTGTCGGCGGAGAGCCGAAAGATAATATTGCTTCCATTCTAAAAGATGGAAAGAAATACTATCCAGCGAAGGAGCTCTTTGCACAATTCGGATATGACGTAACGTCCAATGACAGGTCATTATACGTGCAAAACGACGATGAAATGTATCGGTTTTCATTACGAGACCCATTTTATGTTCATGAAGATAAAAAACATACAGTCACTTCAATGCCTTACGAAAAAATCGGCGGACGCTATTATTTTGAAGAAAATGCTTTAAGGCGCATATTCCATTTAATCGTGCAAGAAAAACAGGATTCGATCGTCATTGAACAAACAGTGATCTAAGGAGTGGGAATTTTTGAGAGTTGTTTCAGGAAGCCGGAAAGGTACACAGTTAAAATCGTTGACAGGCAATTCGACGAGACCTACATCGGATAAAGTGAAAGAATCGATTTTCAATATGATCGGCCCTTATTTCGATGGGGGAGTTGTCGTAGAATTATTTGGCGGTAGCGGCTCCCTCTCAATCGAAGCTTTATCTCGTGGTATGGATACTGCTTATATTTTTGAAAAAAACAATAAGGCATGTGCCATTATTAAAGAAAACATCGAGAAATGCAGATTTACAGAATTTGTACATATTTTTCGGAATGACGCAAAGCATGCCGTGAAAACATTGCAAGCATCGTCCGTTGCGATTGATTTGCTTTTCGTTGATCCGCCATATGCAAAAACGGAATACTACAACTTTGTTATGGAAATGTACGAAGCCGGATTGTTGAATGACAATGCAATCATTGTCTGTGAGCATGATAAGCAATTAACCTTGCCGGAAAGTTATGGACCGTTCATAAAAGAAAAGAACCCAGTTTACGGGAGCAGTGCAATATCCATCTATATGAAATGAGGTTGCAATATGTCTAAAATTGCAGTAGTACCAGGAAGTTTTGATCCAATTACGAATGGCCATCTCGATATTATCGAAAGGGCGGCTAAAGTGTTTACTGAAGTTCGTGTGGCGGTTATGAACAATTCATCCAAGAATCCATTATTTACTGTAGAAGAGCGAATTGAGCTAATCCGAGAGGTGACCGCAAAGTTCGGAAATGTGCAAGTTGAATCATCATCCGGTTTGTTAATGGATTATGCCCATAAAGTAGGTGCGTCAGCTATTGTTCGTGGGCTAAGGGCTGTTTCTGATTTTGAATATGAGATGCAAATCACATCAATGAACCGTATGTTAGACGAGAGCATTGAAACATTTTTCGTCATGACGAACAATCAATATTCTTTTTTAAGTTCAAGCATTGTAAAAGAAGTTGCTCAATACGGAGGAGATATTTCAGCGCTTGTTCCTCCTGTCGTACAGCATGCTTTAAATGACAAATTCAACAAAAAATAAAAAGTAGAAGGCTGTCCGGAAAAGCTGTAATATTCCTGATAGCCTTTTTACATGAACAGATAAAGAATAGCAGGAACGGCGACTACGCTCCATATCCGGCTGAAGACATAAGGCATGAGCGGCGTATTTACGGATTTAGCAATAACAAATACTTGCAAATGAATACTTAATCCGTTCAGAGAGATAATAGAAGCGATAAGATAAGGGAATATCGGGTAATTGTAAAAATGATCCGTTGCCGATTGGACTCCTGAAGTCATTTCGAAAATGGAGAGAACAATTGTTTTTGCGATTCCTAAGTCGACGGTGAATGCAGTTGAAGCAGCGGTTGTTAGTACATTTCCTAAGGATGAAAAAAATATGACAGTCGTAGCTACTAAAATAATGACGCCGGAACTTTCTTTAATTGCTTCTAACAAAGGGGCACTTTTCGTTTTCTTTTCCAAGTCAATGTTTTTTTGATCGCGTTTTCCTTTATTGTTTTTTAATAACAATAGAGTGAGGCAAAAGAATAGCAAGTTTGCAATATGGATGGCGAGTAGCAATTTCCAGCCTGATAACGGATTGTCAAACAATTCAGTACCGACGAATCCTAAGATAAACATAGGCCCGGGAGCATGACAAGCCGCTAATAGAAGGCCGCTTTCCCGGCGAGATAATTCACCGTTTTTCACCATTTCCGTAATGGTAACTGCTCCGACTGGAAAACCGCCGAAAGAGCCCAATACATAGGCTTTTGAATAGCGTTTCCATCTTTTTGCCGTTGGATTCCTTACAGGCATTTTCAATAGCCATTGGGTCAGAATGATATATGGTAGCAAATATGGCAATAACGCATGTAAAAATAAATAGGCACCAGCTTCAGCTCCATCATGTGCAACGCCAGGCTGTAATATGAATAATATGATCATGCCCCAAATAATGATTAAATTGACCATGGAACTTTCACAAGCATGAAGGCTGCTAAGGTATTCATGCATAGACTCCCTTCAACAATTGTTTCGATAACAGGAAAATCCTTTATTACATTTTTTTCTGATGGTACACT
The DNA here is from genome assembly GCF_042679045.1 of Sporosarcina contaminans. Classification (NCBI taxonomy): domain Bacteria; kingdom Bacillati; phylum Bacillota; class Bacilli; order Caryophanales; family Caryophanaceae; genus Sporosarcina; species Sporosarcina contaminans. The sequence goes on from NZ_JBHTLT010000016.1 coordinate 13,150, forward strand.
ATTAAAAAGTGATTAGGTTAATTGTGGAAAAGCACATATTTGGCACATCAATGGTATGCTGCGATCGGTCAATCGATCTTTACGCCTCCGCTTTTCTATTGCCCACTTATATATATGTTCAGACAGTACAGGCTATTAATGGAGGTGTATGAAAATGAAAATGAAAAGGCTTGGACTCATTGTTGCTATGCTTGTCATCGCATCTTTTTTATTTCTTTATCCGCTAAATTACTACATATCAAAACCTGGCGGAGCATACGATTTAGCGCCAATTGTAGAAGTTGTTGGTGGAGATCAAGACGATGAAGGAACATTCAGCTTAATGACGATAGCGATTACAAAAGCAACACCTTTCTCTTATGCGCTATCCAAATTTTCCGATCGGATGAAAGTTTTACCGATCAATAAAGTGCGGAGGGAAGGTGAGAATGAGAAAGAATATAATATCCGTCAATTAAAGATGATGTCCGATTCTCAATTCAACGCGATTACAGTCGCTTTTGAAAAAGCGGGCATTCCAGTAGATGTTCGATATGATGGAGTATTTGTCGTAAGAGTGCTTCCAGAAGGAGCGGCAGATGGAAAGTTGGAAGCGGGCGATAAAATTAGGAAGATAGACGGGTCGCCCCTCAATGAGCAAGGGCAATTCGCTTCACTCATTGCAACCAAAAAAATTGGCGATATCGTTGATTTAACAGTTGAAAGAGAAGGAGACACGATTGAAGTCCCTATTCAATTAGCTGAACTGCCGAACTCAAATGGCAGGCCAGGGTTAGGTATTGAATTTCAGGAAGATCGCGAGTTAAAGACCGACCCGGAAGTGAAATTCCAAACTGCCGAAATCGGAGGTCCTTCTGCGGGACTCATGTTTACGCTTGAAATTATGGATCAGCTTTTAGATGAAGATTTGACGAGAGGCTATAACATAGCTGGTACTGGTGAAATGTTGCCAGACGGAACGGTTGGTCGTATCGGTGGAGCGGATTTCAAAGTGATGGCTGCTGATAAGCAAGGGATTGAAATCTTTTTCGCGCCGGATGATGAATTAACAGATGAAATTAAAAAATTGAATCCAGGCATTATGAGCAACTATGAAGAAGCGGTAAAGGCGGGAGAGAAAATAGGCACGAAGATGAAAATCGTGCCAGTGAAGACAGTGGATGATGCGCTGAATTATTTACGTCAATTGGAAGAAAAATAATTTATTTACCTATGATCGGAGGGGATGAATAGTCCTTTCCGATTTCTATATGACCTTTGTTGTTAGCTGTGCCAATTGCATAAATATCAGAAGCAGTGCAGTCCATTTGAAGAGAAGGGTCTTTTATAGCTGCGACTTTACTAACGACTGGCAAAGAAAAATTCTTTTTTTGCTCATGTAAATAAGAACGCCCTTTTTGGCTCATACCTAAAAGGCGTAAATAAGATGGCATCTCCATTTGCTCTCTCATTTCATATGTGAATCCGTTTAAAATGTGGACCAGCATTCGTTGTATGCGTGTCCACGTATATCGTTTTGATTTTACTGTTGACATGAAATCCTCAAACGTATCGCTTTTTTGTGCAGCCTTAAAAAACAAGTTTTCAATTCCTTCGGTCACATCTGCGATTGAACGCAAACGTTCAGGGCCATCTCTTAGAATGATGAAGCGCAGCTGCGGATAGAAGGTTTGCCAGCTACCAAATGATTTTCCTGTCGTTTGCCAACGCTCCAATAGGTTATTTGTAATGGGGGGGATGAAGCCTGTAACCTTACTTAGTGCTGCTGTTTCAAAAAATGATTTCCGGATGCCAGTTGCGCTTGCGATGCGTTTGCCTTCTTCAGCGTCATCGTGGTAATTGGCTCCCATTCTTTTAATTGTCACAGCTTTCATATTAGAACGAATGTCTTCGGCAGCTTTCATGTAGTGAAAGCCTAAAATATTATTCGGCTTCGATAAATCGGCAAGTTTCACATTCGCTTTTGTATCATTGCTCACAGCTGCATAAGCTTCGTTTAAGGCTTTTGGATAGCTTATGCCTGCAGCTACCGCTTGTTTTACTGCTGCTTCGTATTGTTCTTCGGTTTCTGATAGCAACGTCAGGCTGTTCGTAAATGCATCGATGCTTCCTTCTTCGCTGCCGAAGCAAAATGCATCGCAACCCGCAGCTTGCAGCAATTGGACAGCTCCTTTGGCGAATAAAGGGGCATGAGCTGTCGCAAACCGATAAGGCAATTCAAAAACGATATCGACATTTGAAGACAATGCCATTTGCGCCCTTGCCCATTTATCGACAAATGCAGGTTCTCCCCTTTGCAGGAAATTGCCGCTCATTACGGCGATGACAAGATCGGCTTCGGTTGTAATTTTTGCCTGTTCAGCATGATATACGTGGCCGTTATGTAAAGGGTTATATTCGACAATGATCCCTGTAGCTTTCAATTTCATCACCCCTTCGTTATAATGTAGTTTAATTATAAGTTAGCACCGTTTGGGTGACAAGAAAATATCTTGACATCCCTTTTTAACCATTATATAATCAACAGTGTTGTCTTGAGGTGATGTAGACATGAAATGGTCCATTCATCAATTACAGAAATACAGACAAGGTGCGATGCCGCTTGACGAAGTGGTCGACCTTGCAGCCGTTAAAAAACGGAATCCGGAAATCCGGGATATTCAGCCTGTTCATGTTACTGGCAGTTGTGTCATTGGCTCCAAAAAATTGACTTGTCATTTTCGATTGGAAGGGAAGATGGTATTACCGTGTTCAAGGACATGGGAAGACGTCGATTATCCTTTTGTAATTGAAACCGATGAGCAATTCAGTTGGGACGAGACAATCCTATCGGCGGATGATACGATTCATCCTGTCATTGGGGAAGTCGTAGATCCAACGCCTGTTTTTGAAGAACTTATTCTTTTAGAAGTGCCTTTGCAAGTTTTTAGCGAAAAAGCGAAAGAAATGACTAAGGCAGAAGGTAAGGGCTGGTCCTACACGACTGATGAGGAATATAATGCACAGCAGCAAGAGAAGGGTCAGAAAGTGGATCCGCGGCTTTCAAAGTTAGCGAACTTTTTTGATTCTGACAAGGAATAGGTAATTATAAGGAGGTGCCCCAAATGGCAGTACCAAAAAGAAGAACTTCTAAAACATCAAAAAGACTTCGCCGTACGCATTTTAAATTACAAGTACCTGGTATGACAACTTGTGAAAACTGCGGCGAAATGAAATTGGCACACCGCGTTTGCAAATCTTGCGGTCATTACAAAGGAAAAGACGTTGTAGGCGAATAATCAAGATTCGGCTATAAATGAAGACCACTTAGAGACCATGGCTCTGGTGGTCTTTTTTACATACAATCCGTTGGGGAGGGGTTATTATGGTATATAAAATTGAAATTAAACACCAGATTGCTATTTTCACAATTGATCGGCCAGAAATGAGAAATGCGATTAATAATGAGGTCATGGAAGGCTTAGAGTCATTTTTGGATCAAATCGAACATGACAAAGAAGTTGCGTTTGCTGTCATTACTGGAACAGGGAATAAAGCATTTTGTTCTGGCGGAGATTTATCGGAGTTTCATAGTTTCATGACTGCTCAAGAGGCATTGCCGATGCTAAGTAGGATGACGGGTCTTTTATATCGTATTGCAACGCTTCCAATGCCTGTTATCGCTCTTTTGAACGGGACAGCAGTCGGAGGGGGCTGTGAAATTGCAACAGCTTGTGATTACCGTGTCGTTTCTTCTACCGCTCGTGCAGGTTTCATTCAAGGAACGTTGAATATTACGAGTGGTTGGGGTGGTAGTACACTGCTATTAGAGAAAATGGGCAGACAAGATGTTTTCATGCGATTTTTATCTGAGGCGAAAATATATAATGCTCAAGAGCTTGAGTTGATCGGTTGGGCGACGCACATCTATGAAGGGGATATACAAGACGGGCTGCAGCATTTCCTTGCCGACATGAAGCACATTCATCCATCGGTTCATAGGGCATATAAAAAAGTTGCGATCCGGAGCTATGAAATCACGGATTTAAAAAGCAGAATGATGGAGGAAGCTGAACAATGCGCGATTCTTTGGGAGAGCGAAGCGCATCATCAAGCTGTCGCTTCATTTCTATCTAAAAAAAATAGATAGTACTACAACGACTATTAAAGTAATTCAGATAAATAGTTGAAAACGGTTTCATATATCGTATACACTATAAGTGGGTGGGAGTTCACTTTAAACAGCTTGGGGGTATTGATATGCAAAAAGTCTTGATAGCGAATCGTGGGGAAATCGCTCTCAGAATCATTAGAACTTGCAAACGGCTCGGAGTTGCTACGGTCGCTGTCCATTCGGAAGCTGACAGGCAACTCCCTTTCGTTAAGGAAGCTGACGAAGCGTATGAGATTGGGCCAAGTCCTGTTCAACAATCTTATTTACAAGTCGACAAGATTATTGAAATTGCGAAAAAAACGAATGCGGATGCCATTCATCCGGGGTACGGCTTATTATCTGAGAATGCGGATTTTGCACGTAAAACTACAGATGCAGGAATCGTATTCATCGGACCAGATGCAGACACGATTGAAATGATGGGCGATAAAATTGCATCACGCAAGGCAATGCAGCAGGCAAATGTCCCTGTTGTGCCTGGAACGGATGAAGGTGTAGCATCTCTGGAAGAAGCAATGGCTGCTGCAAAAGACACCGGCTATCCCATTATGTTGAAGGCGAGTGCAGGCGGCGGAGGCATTGGTATGGTTCGCTGTGAAAATGAGCAAGCGCTCAGTCAACAATTTCAAACGGTTAAAAATCGTGCTAAAGCATACTTCGGCGATGATGTCGTATTTCTTGAGAAGTTTATACAAGATGCCCGTCATATCGAGATTCAAATTTTTGGTGATGCGTATGGAAATGTCGTTCATTTATTTGAACGGAACTGTTCAGTCCAAAGAAGAAATCAAAAGGTGATCGAAGAATCTCCATCACCACAGTTGAGTGAAATGACCCGAAACAATATATTTGCAGCTGCGATTGATGCCGCAAAAGCGATAGGCTATAAAAACGCAGGAACAGTCGAATTCATTTTAACGGGAAATGACGATTTTTATTTCCTTGAAATGAATACTAGATTGCAAGTAGAGCATCCAGTGACAGAGAAAGTGACTGGTTTAGATTTAGTGGAATGGCAAATCGAGGTGGCTCGCGGAAAGGAATTGCCTATTAAAGATCAAGAAGCATTAAAGAGTTCAGGACATGCGATTGAATATCGAATTTACGCAGAAAATCCTGAAACATTCATGCCTTCTCCAGGGAAAATTGAAAAAATTACTTGGGAAGAAGGAGATGGTATCCGGATTGACGAAGGATATGAAGAAAGCCAAATGGTAACGCCGTATTATGATCCGATGATTGCTAAGGTAATCATTCATGCGGCTAATCGAGAAGAGGCGCTTCGCAAATCCTCCGAATTTTTTAAAGATGCTTCTATTGACGGATTGCGAACAAATCTTCCATTCTTTAAAGAATTTTTAAACGCCGAAGATTTTATTTCAGGAAAATATAATACAAATGTTGTTTCGGAGTGGTTGGCAGACAAAAAGGAGGAAGTTCAAAATGGGTGAATTGAAAGCTGCAATGGCTGGTACAGTATTTACGGTGAATGTCGCGGTAGGAGAAGAGGTTCAAGCCGGCCAAACGGTAATCGTCCTCGAATCTATGAAGATGGAAATCCCGGTCGAAGCTGAAAGTGCCGGAAAAGTTTCCGCCATAAATGTCCAAGTGGGAGACTTCGTCAATGAAGGAGATGTTTTAGCGGTAATTGAGGCATAAAAAAAGTCTGAATAGTTGCCGATAGATGTTCGATCAGGAGGGGTAGTGTGATGACGAATATGAAAGAGCAAACAAGTTATAATGAGCAATTGGAAAAAAGGGTAAGAGAAATAGAATCTGGAGGACATCCGAAATATCATGAGAAGCTGAAAGAACAGAATAAGTTGTTTGTAAGAGAACGGTTACGGCTGTTATTTGATGATGGCACATATTTTGAAGATGGTAAATTTGCAAATTGTGAAGCGAATGATTTGCCGGCTGACGGTGTTGTCACAGCAATGGGGAAAGTGAACGGCCAAACTGTATGCGTCATGGCGAATGATTCGACTGTCAAAGCGGGGTCGTGGGGAGCCCGGACTGTCGAAAAGATAATTCGAATTCAAGAAGTGGCGGAAAAGAATAAAGTGCCGCTGTTATACCTTGTCGATTCTGCTGGGGCACGTATTACGGATCAGCTTGATATGTTCCCGAATCGGCGTGGTGCGGGCAGGATTTTTCATAATCAAGTGAGGCTATCAGGTTTCATCCCACAAATATGTTTGCTGTTTGGTCCATCGGCGGCAGGTGGGGCGTATATACCTGCATTTTGTGACCTTGTCATAATGGTGGAAGGCAATGCATCTATGTATTTAGGATCTCCGCGAATGGCGGAAAAAGTAATCGGTGAAAAAGTGACATTGGAAGAAATGGGCGGCGCTAAAATGCATTGTTCCGTTAGTGGCTGTGGTGATGTCTTGTGCACGAGTGAGGAACAGGCCATCGAAGAGGCACGCCGTTATCTTGATTTCTTCCCTTCTAATTTTACTGCAATGCCTCCCGTTCGAGGGTCGATTTCTGCGAAAGAAGGCCGTTCATTGGAAGAGATTATCCCTGAAAACCAAAACGCGCCTTTTGATATGTACGAAGCGATTGATGCGATTATTGATGAAAATAGTTTTTTCGAAGTGAAGAAATTGTTTGCCCCTGAAATTATTACAGGGCTTGCACGCATTGATGGCCAGCCAGTCGGCATTATCGCTAACCAGCCCAAAGTAAAGGGTGGTGTATTATTTGTCGATTCTGCAGACAAAGCGGCGAAATTCATAAACCTTTGCGATGCATTTTCGGTTCCGTTGCTTTTCTTAGCTGATGTACCGGGCTTCATGATTGGAACGAAAGTGGAGCGGGACGGCATCATTCGCCATGGAGCTAAGTTAATTATGGCAATGAGTTCTGCGACTGTGCCGAAAATCTCTGTCATAGTACGCAAAGCGTATGGTGCTGGCCTATATGCGATGGCGGGTCCTGCATTCGAGCCAGACGTTTGCATCGCGCTGCCAACCGCTCAAATAGCTGTCATGGGTCCAGAGGCCGCAGTCAATGCTGTTTATTCGAATAAAATCGAAGCAATCGAAGATCCGAAAGAGCGGATAGCCTTCGTACAAGAAAAGCATAAAGAATATAAAGCTGAAATTGATATATATAAGATGGCTTCGGAACTCATCGTTGACGAGATTATCGCGCCATCGGATTTACGCTCTGTCCTATCGGATCGATTCAGATTTTATTCTTCAAAAGATATTCCGTTACCACCTAAAAAACATCCGGTTTATCCTGTATAATTGAATTAAGCAAAATGAGAGGGCTTCCGTTATGGAGGCCCTCAGACTGTAGATAAGTATATTTTCACTTTAGCTACAGGCGTTTTAGGGTTTTCGTTATAAGGAAGGGATGTTCTCAGCTTAGCTTCATAACGCTTGCCATGTAGAAGGCAGCTTAAATTCGTAATGTCGGGAGTTCGTTTATTTCTGCAAAGGGCTTAGAAATACGGCATATTGAACGCTACGTTGTTCGATTTCCAGTATGTGAGCGTTTGTTAAACGAGTTGAGAGTTTCCGCTTTGGAAGCCCTGTTGAAAAGGGGGAAAGAGGATGGATATTGTCATAGCCGGTGCAGGGGCGATCGGCATGCTGATTGGGAGTTATTTATGTGAGGCTGGCATGAAGGTCGGTTTTCTTGTTAGAAAAGAAGAAGCTGCGAGGCAAATTCGTGAAAATGGAATACAGCGCATCGTAAATGGGAAAACGGGGACTTTCAATGTTGAAGCCTTTTCTGACCCGAATAAGTTGCCGTATAATGTTCCTTGGATTGTCGCTGTCAAATATGCGGGCATTAAACCGATTTTGAAATTGCTGATGGAAAAAGAAATGGTGCATCCTATTCTGTTCGTGCAAAATGGCATGGCGCATGTCGAAGATGCAAGAAAAAGCGGTTTGCCTGAATTGTACTTTGCGACTGTTGAACATGGAGCGGAGCGGCTCGATGTGAGGACGTGCTCGCATAACGGAGTTGGGCAGCTGAAAATAGCAGCATCAAAAAATGGTGGTATAGGCTTTGATTTTATGGAACAGGCGGCTTCTCCAAATTTCCCCATTGATTATCACCATAGCGCCGATGAAATTATTTTGCGCAAGACACTGATCAATTGCATGATTAATCCCCTAACTGCTATGTTGCAAGTGAGAAACGGTGAGTTGCTTGAAAATCCACATTGCAAAACTATTTTATTGCAATTGTATGAGGAAATGAACAATGGAATCGCTGAAATGCCGGATATTTTGCCTTTGGAAGATTTGTTGACAGTTTGCGAAAAAACAAGGATGAACCATTCCTCAATGCTTAAAGATCGAATGAATGGCAATGTGATGGAAATTGATACGATCGTCACTCCGATCTTAAGATTAGCGAAAAACAATGGCAAGACGCTTCCGACACTCGCTTTATTAGAGCAAATGCTTCATGCTATAAATGGAAGAGGGTGACGGATTTTGGGCTCTATACTTTCGTTCTTTGCAGGAATTCTCGTACTTTGTCCATTTCTTATTGCACTCGTATTCTTAATTGTCGTGAGGAAGTTCGGAAGAGCGCCTGCTACATATATTGGACGAGCTGCTGACGTGACGACTCCCTTTCTTTTTTTATCGGTATACGCTTTATCCGTGGCCGTTTTTGGACGGGGAACAGGAATATATTTAGCTGGGATTGCAATGTTAATTGGGATGATTTACGCGATATTAGAACGTTTTCGCGTCAAAGAATATAAGATACTACGTTTGCTCCAAAAAACATGGAGGCTTTATTTTCTTTTGCTCACAGCGGCTTATGTCGTATTAATGGCTGCTGGTGTAATTCTGAATGTCATTTCTTATACGAAATAACGTCAATTTTTAAAAGAATAAAGTTAGTAAGCGTATGTTTTCATTCAAGTGAGATTGAATGCTATACTCTGTTCATACAGAAGGAAAAAGGGGCTTGAATGATGGAAATCGAATCAATTGCTTTGAAAGGTAATAAAGTTTTACAGTCATATTTTGAGGATCAGCAATTCATACATACTTTTTTTGATTATGAAAACAATGAAACGTCTTATAAAGAACGGTTGAAAGAACTAAAAATGAGGTCATTTCAACGGGAGAAACTCTCAGCGACTATCCGATCGTTCATGGAACCGTTTGGGATTTCTGAGCAAGCGGAGGTCCATCTCACTGAAATGAAGGAAAACGGTGTTGTTGTTATAGGCGGTCAACAAGCCGGGATTTTGACCGGTCCACTTTATTCCGTCCACAAGGCGATTACAGTTATTTTATTGGCTAAACAGAAAAGAAAAGAATTAGGTGTTCCTGTTATCCCTGTCTTTTGGGTTGCTGGTGAAGACCATGATTTAGCTGAGATTAACCACGTCTATACCGAATTAAATGGAAAAGCGATTAAGCAGCAATACGAAGAAAAATTTGTGTTGAAATGGATGGCTTCTGATGCGGAGTACGATCAACAACAGATGACCACCTATTTGCAAGAGGTGTTTAAAAAATTCGGTGAGACTGAATATACGAAGGACTTATTGCAAGACGTGTTATTTGCTGCGCAACAAGAAAAGACATTCACTCAATTTTTTGTCCGGCTAATGAACGGATTTTTCCAAGAAGAAGGGCTGTTATTCATTGACTCTGCCTATAAGACGCTGCGTCAAATGGAGTCGCCATACTTCCGGCAGATGATCGAAGGTGCTGCTGCGATCTCAAGTTCAATCGTTCAGAAGGAAGAGGAATATTGCAACTTTGGATTTAGTCAACCTCTTTATGCTGAAGAAGCGGCAGCTAATTTATTTTACGTCCATGAAACGGGTAGAGTTCTCTTGTCGATAAAAGACGGAAAGTTTGTCAATGAACAGATAGGCTTCCGAAAGACGGAAAAGGAAATGCTTGAGATTGCACAAAATGAACCGTGGCTGTTAAGTAATAATGTGGCAACACGTCCGATTATGCAAGACTTGATTTTCCCTGTCCTTTCGTTTGTAGGAGGGCCTGGAGAAATCGCTTATTGGGCTTTGCTAAAAGAAGCATTTCATCATTTTGACATAAAAATGCCAATCATTACTCCAAGAATGTCGATTACTCTAATAACTTCCAAAGCAACTCAGGCTTTGTCAGATGTTTCATTGACAGTGGAGGATGTATTGCAAGGGCGAGTGGCGGAAGAGCGAGATCGTTTTATTGAAACATTGAAAAACGAGCGGTTCGATAAGATGGTTCAAAAAATGGAAAAAGATTTAGAAGAACAATATAAAATATTGACGAGTGAAGTGAGCGATGGCTTGCTGCCGATTGTTGAAAAGAATCTTGATTATCATAAAAAACAGTTCGAGTTTTTACGGAATAAGGCAGAAGATGAACTGCTCCGTAAGCATGAAACAGCGCTTCGCAAATATCAGCTTTTAGATGGGCAATTATATGTCGACGGTTCATTGCAAGAACGAATTTACACTCCATACTCATTCATGAATACGTATGGGCCAGATTTAATAAAAAATTTATTGCAACTGCCGTTTGAAATGAATGGCAAGCATCAAATCGTTTATTTATAATTTTGAAAAACACCTTTCCGGATGATCTGGAAAGGTGTTTTTGTGTGTGAAAACACTTTTACGCACAAATCTATGCTATGAGTGCACAAGCTCTATAATATTTAGGATGTATTCGTGCCACGTTTCCTCAGGCCGAGGCATATTTAGACTGCCTTTACTTCAAAAGGCAAAAAGCTCCATTATTTCTAGTCTTCCGAAGTACAAGGTCGTACAAGTTCCGACATTTCCGCTCGACATGAGTATTTAGTCTTCCAACGCCTATCACAGTTAGCCGTCTCCTGCCACTTTTGATACTATTGACATATTTTTATTGTTCATATGAAAATGAGTGGAGGAATGTGGGGGGATGTGGTACATTTAATTTATATAGTGGGGTGAAGAGTATGTTCATGGGTGAATATCAGCATACTGTCGATACTAAAGGCCGTTTGATCGTCCCTTCGAAATTTAGGGAGCATCTTTCGGATGGTTTTGTGCTGACCCGTGGACTAGATCAATGCCTCTTCGGTTACCCTATGGAGGAATGGAAACGGTTGGAGGAGAAGCTGAAGGCGCTCCCAGTTACGAAGAAAGATGCCCGTGCGTTTGCGCGTTTCTTCTTTTCCGGTGCAACTGAAGTAGAGCTGGACAAGCAAGGCCGTGTAAACATTCCATCACAGCTCCTTGATTATGCGAAAGTGGAAAAAGATTGCGTCATCATCGGAGTTTCAAGTCGGATCGAAATATGGTCGAAAACTTCTTGGGATGCGTATTATGATGAATCTGAGCAATCATTCAATGAAATCGCAGAGAATATTATCGACTTTGATTTTTAATTACACTTATTTACTTTTGGAAAGAAGGCGGTTTCAATTTTTCAACATACAACAGTTTTACTGCATGAAGCCGTCGAAGGGCTTGCAATAAAAAAAGATGGTATTTACGTTGATTGCACACTTGGTGGTGCGGGGCATAGCTTGGAAATTGTGAAACAATTGTCTTCCGACGGCAGGCTAATTTGTTTCGATCAAGATATGACTGCCATCCATGCTGCAAAGGAAACATTAAAAGAACATTTATCAAAAGTGACGTTCATCCATTCGAATTTCAGAAATTTAAAAGGTGAGCTTGAACGAATTGGCATTTCATCAGTCGATGGCATCCTTTATGATTTGGGTGTATCTTCGCCACAACTTGATACTGCGGAGAGAGGATTCAGCTATCACCAGGACGCAAGGTTAGATATGCGAATGGATATGGATGCTCCATTATCGGCATTTGAAGTAGTCAATGAATGGTCATATGAAGATTTGGTTCGAATTTTCTTCCGCTACGGAGAAGAGAAATTCTCAAAAAGCATAGCGAGGAGAATCGAAGAAGCACGTAAGGCATCTCCGATTGAAACAACAGGGGAGCTTGTGGAACTCATTAAGGAAGGTATACCAGCAGCTGCTCGGCGCACAGGTGGGCATCCTGCTAAAAGAGTGTTCCAAGCGATCAGGATTGCTGTGAATGATGAATTGGGTGCGGCAGAGGAATCGATAGAAGATGCCTTGACGCTGCTTAACCCAAAAGGGCGCATTTGTGTTATTACGTTCCACTCATTAGAGGACAGACTTTGCAAAACGATTTTTAAGGAAGCGTCATCATTGCCTGAATTACCTCCCAATTTGCCTGTCATTCCTCCGGAGTTGGAGCCGACGATGAAACTTGTGACAAGAAAGCCGATTATGCCTAGTGAAGAAGAAATTGAACAGAATAAGAGATCGAGATCCGCAAAACTAAGAATTGCAGAGAAAAGATAAAAGGGGGAAGTTGTTAGATGGCATTGGAACAAAGAAAGTTTCAGACAGATACTATTCATGATATTGAAACACCTGTTAGTCCGAAAACAACCGAGAAACATTCGCCGAATCGTCGAACCCGGAAAATCTTTTCCACAGGGGAAAAATTCTTGTTCGCGCTATTTGCAACGGCCCTTGTTGTTTTTTCGACGATGATTTTGCATACGCAGGCACAAATTAATGATACCAATAAGGAAGTGCAGCTCCTTACAAACAAAATTGATGAGACTGAAAAACAGAATACGGAACTGTCCATCCAAGTGAGCGAAAAATCTACATACGAAGTGATCTGGAATAAAGCGAAGGAGCTCGGCTTGAATCTTAACGAGAAAAACGTAAAGGTCGTGCCTGGACGATGAAAAAGAAGTTTCGATTTCAATGGGGAGCCTTTCTGATGTTCATTTTTTTCGGAGGGCTCTTTTTTCTTTTGTTTGGAAGATTATTGAGCATTCAAATTACTGGTCAAGCGGAAGGACGTCAAATGGCTGCAATGGCGGAGGCAAGATATGCGAAGGAAGCAGTATTGAGAGCCGACCGGGGAAAGATCGTTGACCGTGATGGTGAGCTGATCGCTTCGGATACATTGAGCTATCGATTGATCGCTATTTTGAGTGAAAAGGCGACTGAAAAAGGCGCCAAAGAGCCAAGGCATGTTGTAGACTTCGAGAAAGCAGCGGATTTGCTTAGCCGATATATTCCAATGGAAAAAGAAGAAATGATCCGAATACAGCAATCTGCATTAGAGCGGAAGCCAGATACTTACCAAATCGAGTTCGGAAAAGCAGGCAGGGATATTAGCTATGAAACGATGGAAGCGATCAAGAAAGCTGCTAAGGAAGAAGGAGTTACGGGTATCCAGTTCATTGAGGATAAGAAACGATTTTATCCGAATGGAGATTTCGCCTCTTATCTTATCGGTTTTGCGATGAGGGAGGAAGACGAAAATGGAAATGTTAAAACGGTCGGTAAAATGGGGTTGGAAAAAACCTATAATGAAGAACTGACAGGAACAAATGGAAAAGTAGATTACAAGACAGATAGATGGGGATTTGTCCTTCCGAAAACGGAAAAGAATATTGTCGCTGCAAAAGACGGGTTAACGATCCAGCTGACAATCGACAAAGCGATTCAAAACTTTGTTGAAGATGCAATGAATGTAGTGAATGAAAAGTATTCCCCTAAAAAGATGCTAGTCATAGTAGCGAACCCTAAAACAGGCGAAATTTATGCGATGAGCCAACGGCCTTCATTCCATCCAGGAACACGGGAAGGTCTGACCGAAAACTGGTTGAACGATGCCGTCGAAAATACAATTGAACCTGGATCAACGATGAAAATGTTCACTTTGGCTGCCGCTATTGAGGAAGGAAAATGGGATCCGTTAGCTGAATATCAATCCGGACAATATACGATTTATGACCGGGTTATCCGGGATGTAAATAAAACTGGGTGGGGACGTATCAGCTTTTTGGAAGGATTCCAACTCTCTTCCAATGTATCTATGGCCTATTTATTAGAACGTATGGGAGATCGTACGTTTATCGAGTATTTGAAAGGATTTGGATTCGGTGAAAGAGTGGGCATCGATCTTCCTCATGAAGCGCCCGGTATTATTTTGGATGTAAACCCAAGTGAAAGGCTGACAACATCCTATGGACAAGGTTCTACCGTAACTCCTGTGCAAATGATACAAGCTGCAACTGCAATTGCCAATGATGGAAAGATGATGAAGCCATATGTGATCGATAAAATTATCGATCCGAATACTGATGAAGTGATTGAGGACCATCAACCAGAAGAAAGAAAGTCGCCGATATCAGCAGAAACGGCTAAAGAAGTCCGCAAAATTCTTGAATCTACCGTTACATCTGAAAGGGGTACGGGAAGGAAGTTTGCGTTATCCGGCTATTCAGTCGGAGGGAAGACTGGTACTGCAGAAATTCCAAAGCCTTCAGGCGGTGGATATTTGTCAGGCGATGGAAATTATCTTTACTCATTTTTAGGGATGGCACCTATTGAAGATCCGCAATTGTTGACCTATGTTATTGTTCAACAGCCGAAGCTGAAATTAGGGCAGTATGGTTCGGATCCTGTCGCGGAATTGTATACATCTATTATGGAAAGTAGTTTGAAATACTTAAATATCGCCCCAGAAAACGCTGGTGAAGTTACTACCGTTACATTACCGGACTTTACAGGAAAGGATTCCGGAGAGGCAATGTCGGAGCTCATGGAAATGGGATATGATCCAGTTCTTATTGGGGAAGGAGGAAATATCGACCATCAGTATCCTCAAAAAGGAATTAAGCTCAATAAAGGAGCTGTTGTATTTTTAGAAACTAAAGGCGATACAGTCCTTCCAAATTTTTCCGGGTGGTCGAAAAAAATGGCGATATCATTTAAAATGTTATCAGGTCTTGATATTCGATTGAACGGAGACGGCTTTGTTACCGAACAAAGTTTATCGGCAGGTACCATTGTTAATCCTTCAGAGCCTATCGTGCTTCAGCTTCAAGTCCCGTCGGAACGCTATAAAGTGATGGAAGAGGATGAAAATGAGGAAGAAGAAGAGGCGATAATCGGAGGATGACGAATAGCGAGCCTTTTGTATTCATAGGTTGGTAGAAAAACGAAAGGTGTGGACTGCTGCGTAACTATGTAAATTTGCAATCCAAAAAGAGATTGCGTGCAGTATTCGTTATTTTCCTCATATGCATTTTGGCAGTCGTTGGAAAGCTCTTTCATGTTCAAATTATTAAGCATGAATGGCTGAAAGCGCGTGCAGAAGAGAACTGGGATAGGGAAATTCCTTTCGGTGCTGTTCGTGGAGAGATACATGACAGAAACGGAAATTTGATTGTTGGGAATCGCTTGGCTCCCACTCTATATTATATGCCTTCGCAAAATAAAGAGCCCGAAAAGGTAGCCGCCGCCCTTTCTCCAATTTTAGGTGTTGAGCAGGAGAAACTGTTAGAGAAAATGAGCAAGAAAGGGTATATGGTAAAGTTGGCGCCCGAGGGGAAAAATATTTCGAAAGAGCAAGCGGATGAAATAACGAAGCTGCAAATCGAAGGATTGTATACTGGCGTAGATTTTATGAGGAATTATCCGCAAGGTGAACTATTATCAAGGCTTATCGGATTTACGGGATACGACAATCAAGGATTGGCAGGGATCGAATATGCTTATGATGAAATCCTTAAAGGAACCGGCGATAAAATTAGATTATATACCGATGCGAAGACGATTCCGTTGCCTCATGTCGATGACGGTTTCCAATCAGGTGAAAATGGGTCGACTGTTGAACTGACAATCGATATTGAAATGCAAAAAATAATGGAGCGCGAGCTATCACAGGCGATGGAAAAATATGATGCAACGCAAGCGCTTGGCATTATCATGAATCCAAAAACGGGAGAAATTCTCTCGCTTGCGTCGATGCCAACATTTCATCCAGCGGATTATCAAAGCATTGATTCTAAAGTGTATAATCGCAATTTGCCGGTTTGGATGACATTTGAGCCAGGATCCACATTTAAAATTGTAACATTAGCAGCAGGTTTAGAGGAAAAAGTAATTGATTTGCATAATGATTATTTTAATGATCCCGGCTACGCAATGGTTGCCAATGCTCGGCTTCGTTGCTGGAAAAGGGAAGGACATGGCCATCAATCATTTCTTGAGGTTGTAGAGAATTCCTGTAACCCAGGATTTATTGAAATCGGACAAAGATTAGGTGCTGAGAGGCTGGACGATTATATCCGAAAATTTGGTTTTGGCGAATCAACTGGATCGGGAATTGCTGGAGAAGCAAAAGGTATTTTATTTTCAAAAGAAGCATTCGGCCCTGTTGAACAGGCTACAACTTCTTTTGGCCAAGGTATTTCTGTAACACCGATACAGCAAGTGCAAGCTGTTGCAGCAGCCATTAATGGAGGATATTTATTTAGACCGTATATTGTGAAGGAAATAAAGAATGATAAGGGTGAAACGATCCAATCCTTCGAACCTGAAATGCGGCGACGCGTCGTAAGTGAAGAGACTTCTTCGCAAGTGAGGGAAGCACTGGAATCCGTCGTCGCAAACGGGTCGGGAAGAAATGCTTTCAATGATGGTCTACGTGTAGGAGGGAAAACGGGAACTGCTCAAAAAGTTGTGGACGGTACATATAAGGATGGGGACTATATTGTTTCGTTTATTGGATTTGCTCCGGCAGACGACCCAGAATTGTTAGTATACGTCGCAGTAGATAGTCCGAAAAATTCGATCCAATTTGGTGGAGTTATCGCAGCTCCGATCGTTGGCAGAATCATTGAAGAGATTGCTCCTTTGGCAGGTATTACGAAAAGAGAAGGACAAATTGAAAAAGAATATAGATGGGGAGATCCGATCACTCATCGAGTGCCGGATTTGACAGGAATGACGAAAGGGATGGTGGCAAGGCAGCTCCATACGTACCGGATTGAATGGCACGGTGAAGGAGATGTCATTAAGTATCAAATGCCTGCACCAGATACGGTTATCAGTGTAGACGATGTCATACACGTCTATACGGAAGAGGGAGAGAATCAATGATGGGCAAACAGCTGTGAATTTCAAGTTTGTCCTTTGATAGAACTTATAGATTAAAAAGGTATGGAATCCGTGCGGATAGAAATCTTGACACAACGATACCGAGCGCAATTGATCTAAAAGTTTCAGAACAGTTAAGGAGAACATAATATGACACTCGGAACGACAACGACGGCTATTATCGTCGCATTTATAGTAACAGTAGTTTTAGGGTTTTTCATTATCCCCCTACTAAGAAAAATGAAATTTGGGCAAAGCATCCGCGAGGAAGGCCCTGAGTCGCATCAGAAGAAAGCAGGCACCCCTACAATGGGGGGCCTCATCTTCTTGAGCTCTATAATCCTTACGATGCTTTCTCTTTCTTACATATTCGAAGATGTATTAACAACACAAACGATTGTTTTACTGATCGTTTTAGCAGGCTTCGGCATAATTGGCTTTTTAGATGATTTCATAATTGTCGTCATGAAAAGAAATCTTGGATTGACTTCGATTCAAAAGCTGATTGGGCAAATTATTATAGCTATTATCGCCTTTTTCTTATTGAAAATGGGACCGTTTGATACAACTGTACAAATACCATTCACAGACTTTGCGATTGATTTAGGTGTTTTCTATGTAGCCTTTTTAATTTTTTGGTTAGTTGGATTTTCAAATGCAGTTAATTTATCAGATGGATTGGATGGTCTTGTCGGAGGTACATCTACGATAGCCTTTGCTGCATTCGGAGTTTATGGGCTTATTTATGAGCAATATGATATTGCGATGTTCGCGTTTGTTGTGTCGGGTGCATTGTTAGGATTCTTATGCTTCAATTTAAAACCAGCAAAAGTCTTTATGGGAGATACAGGTTCGCTTGCTCTTGGCGGGACGCTTGCCATGCTATCTGTATTGGTAAAGCAGGAGTTGCTGTTACTTATCATCGGTGTTGTTTTCGTTATCGAAACTTTGTCAGTCATCATTCAAGTAATCAGCTTCAAATTGACTGGAAAAAGGGTTTTCAAAATGAGCCCGATTCATCACCATTTTGAATTGTCGGGATGGTCAGAATGGAAAATCGTCATTGTTTTTTGGGGGATTGCATTATTGGCCGCTATCGTCCCTGTATTATTGGAGGTGATGTAAATGAAGGAGCTCACAGAGTTTGCAGGAAAAAATGTATTAGTGTTAGGTTTGGCAAAAAGCGGTTATGCTGCTGCTAATTTACTTTCTTCTATGGGGGCAAATGTAGTCGTTAATGATGCATCACCAGAAGAAGGAAACGAAGAAGCAGCACTTTTGAAGGAAAGGGGAATCCCGGTCATCTGTGGGGGTCATCCGAACGATATTTTGGAT
The DNA here is from genome assembly GCF_042679045.1 of Sporosarcina contaminans. NCBI lineage: Bacteria > Bacillati > Bacillota > Bacilli > Caryophanales > Caryophanaceae > Sporosarcina > Sporosarcina contaminans. The sequence continues at coordinate 31,595 of NZ_JBHTLT010000016.1, forward strand.
CGGGGATTTGAACTTGTTGTAAAAAATCCTGGCATTCCTTATCATAACGAAGTAGTGAAAAACGCTATTTTGAAAAAAATTCCTGTGTGGACAGAAGTGGAGTTGGCTTCAAGAATTAGCGAAGCGCCAATCATTGCGATTACCGGTTCAAATGGCAAGACAACGACAACGACTCTATTATTTCACATGCTGAATATCGGAGGAAAAAAACCGCTTATTGCCGGAAATATAGGAACTGTCGCTTGTACTGTTGCTGAAAAAGCGGAACCTGATCAATTAATTGTAATGGAAGTTTCTTCATTCCAGCTTGCTGGAACTGAACAGTTCAGGCCGAAGATTGCGATTTGGACAAATTTATATGATGCACATTTAGATTATCATGGAACTTCGGAGTCCTATGCATTGTCTAAAGCAAACGTGACGATGAACCAAACTGCAGAGGACTTTTTCATCTACAATGCAGACCAGCCAGAAATAGAGCAGTATGCAGAACAAACTGCAGCACAGAAAATTCCGTTTTCTTTGAAGGGCAGAACTGCATATGGGATTTCTGCTGATGACCATATGATTTATTGGCAAGGGGAACCTTTCGTTTCTCGTTCAATTATCAAATTAGTCGGAGCGCATAATTTAGAAAATGTATTAGCTGCGACAGCTGCCGCCATTTTGGTCGATTGCGATAAGACGGCGATTGAAAACGTGCTTGGTTCATTTACAAGCGTTCGCCATCGTATGCAGTTTGTGAAAGAATTGAAGCGTAGATCATTTTACAATGATTCAAAAGCTACCAATACGCTTGCTACGAAAAGTGCGCTTTCTTCTTTTCAGACACCTGTGCTTTTAATCGCTGGAGGATTGGATAGAGGACATTCTTTTGAAGAATTGGCACCCTATATGGAGCATGTGAAAGCTGTTATTGCGATAGGAGAAACAGCGGAGCGCTTTGCTGAATTTGCACACAGTTGTGGAATAGATGATGTCACTCAAGTGCAAACGATGGGAGATGCGGTCGCAGTCGCTTATGAAAAATCGGAAGAAGGGGATACGATCCTCCTTTCTCCTGCTTGTGCAAGCTGGGATCAGTATAAAAGCTTTGAACAACGTGGAGATGCTTTTATTGATGAAGTAATGAAATTGTGAAATAGGATTATTAAACATCAAACGGAAGGATGCATTCACTGGAACAGAAATTGAAGGGGGCTTTTATTATTTCGGCAGTGGCGCTGTCATTAGTCGGATTGATATTTGTCCATTCCGCTGGTTCTTATTGGGGGCAAGTGCATTACGCTGATTCATCTCCCTTTATTGTTAAGCAAGGCGTTTACATGGCAATCTCGATTTTGATAGCGTTTATGATGATGAAAAGTCCATTAACTTCACATCCGACCTTTTGGACCGTTTTTTATTACATAACGATTGTCTTGCTTATAGCGGTCATGATTCCGGGCATCGGTGCTGTACGGAATGGATCGCAAAGTTGGATTGCGTTAGGTCCCTTTAGCATACAACCGGCCGAATTTGTGAAAGTTGCTTTGATCGGAAAACTTTCATGCGTGATGAAGCAAGCGAAAGGCAAGAAAGTTTTCAAGCTGAGTCATTTTGTGCTCATATTATTGCCTGCTGCGCTAATCATGCTTCAGCCCGATCTTGGCTCGGCGGTCATTATGATTGTTTCTGCTTTTGTCGTCTTATTTCTTGCAGGATATCCTTTAACTTTCTTTTCGCTTATAGGATTTGCTGGCATTGGGGCATTCGTTGCGCTAATTGCTGCAGCACCTTATCGATTAGATCGCATTAAGTCATACATCGATCCATGGAGTGATCCATTGGGCGCGGGTTTCCAAGGTATCCAGTCATTGTTTGCGATTGCGCCGGGCGGCTTGTTTGGGCATGGTTATGGAAATAGCCGACAAAAATATTTATATTTGCCGGAACCACAAAACGATTTCATCTTTTCGATCATTGCGGAGGAGACCGGATTTATCGGTGCGACAGTAGTTTTGCTGCTATTTTCAGCTTTGTTAGTTTCGGCTTTTGGCATTGCAATACGTACAAAAGAATTTCGGTCATTTTTAATGACTGCAGGTATGGCATCCATTATCATTTTTCAAACGTTCCTAAATGTTGGTGTCGTGTCCGGCCTACTGCCCGTTACGGGCGTAACTTTGCCGTTCATAAGCTATGGAGGATCTTCCTTGCTGACGACTTGGATGGCAACTGGGACGATACTGCATTTCGCATTTCATAAAAAGACTACGTGAAAGTTAACAGGAGGGCATACCATGGACAAAGTGATAGATATTGAAGACCGAATTCCGTCCATGCGAGAAAAACGGAGAAGGAAAACAAATAAGAAGTTTTTGTTCGTGTTATTCATCTTCGGGTTAGCCCTTCTGCTACTTTTGTATTTTCAGTCACCCCTTAGTAAGGTGAAGGATATACACATAAGAGGGGCAACCCTTTATGACCAGCAGTTCTATCTGGAGGAAAGCGGAATTGGTGAAAACAGTCCTTTCTGGGGATTCGACGCTCAAGAAGTTGAAGAAAAATTGTCAGCGATAGCAGGAGTCGATGAGGTAAAGGTCACTAGAAAATGGATGCGTGATGTCGAGATCAACATTTCGGAATGGAAGATGGTTGCCTACATTGAAGATGGTGATGATTTCGGATTGCTTTTAGAGAACGGTGAAATGTTTCCCGATTCGATTCAAAACCCGAATGTACCAATTTTGAACAAGGTGGATGACGAGGAAGTAAGAAAGCGGATTACATCCCAATTGTTAAAAATGGATGCAGAGGTTTTCCAATTGATTTCGGAAATCATTTATACGGGTTCTGAAGATGACGCAGATACGATTACTGCATATATGGATGATGGATATGAAGTGCATGCTGTCATTCCAACGTTTGCGGAAAAGATGGCTTACTATCCCGAGATTACCTCTCAATTAGATGAATATGAGAAAGGGATTATCGATATGGAAGTAGGCACATTTTTTACCCCGTTTAGCGAATTATACGGTAAAAAAGAGGAAAGTGATATGGATGTTGAAGAAGATGAACAATGATCAAAACAAGAGCAGACATATTTTATATGCTTTCGTTTTTTTAGTCGCAGGTTTCATTTTCGCTTTTTCTTACCGAACGTTAGGGGTAGATCGCGATGCATCACTACCTGAAGGATTCCAAAAAGAGGAACAGTATCGTGGCGATTTAATCGAGCAAAAAGAAAGAAATAAGGAATTGGCAGACGAAATTCTTGCCAAACAAGAAGAAATACGTGAGGCTGAAAAGTCTTTTTCAACGATGGAAGAGGATCATTCAATATTAGTAAGCGAAGCAAAAGATTTACGGCTCCTTTTGGGCATTGTTCCTGCGGTTGGACAAGGGGTACGAGTGACGCTCTCAGATGCGGATTATAATCCGACAGAGCAGAATCCCAATGACTATATTGTTCACGAAAGCCATGTTTTGCGGGTTGTTAATGAATTAAAAATTTCTGGAGCACAAGGAATATCGATCAATGGACAAAGAATATCCGAAAACTCTTACATCAAATGTACCGGCCCTGTCATAAAAATTGACGGGAGAACATTTCCAGCGCCTTTTGTAATAGAAGCGATCGGAGAATCAAATGTATTAGCAGAATCGTTGAAGTTAAAAGGCGGAGTGATGGACGAGCTCGAGCATGATAATATTATTGTTTCTTTGGAACAGTTGAAAGAAGTCAAAATGCCTGCATTGCGTGAAGAGACGTAATGTGGAGCTTCAAGCAGCACTCTCCATCTGAAAAAAGTATCCAAGAAGAAATAAGGAGGAGGAAGGATGAAACAATCGATAAGTTATAAATTTACAATCGTCCTCCTCATTATCGGTTTTATGGTCGCTGTCCAATACAATTCGATGAAACAACCTGAAATCCGGGATACAAGAGATATTTGGGCAATAAGGCAAGAGTTGGCTGAGGAAAAGAAACTCCATTCGGAATTGCTTTCAGAAATTAGGGAGTTAGATCGTACATTATCGACCTACCAATCAATGAATGAGCAAAATACAGGAAAAGCACTGTCAGAAACAGTGGACAAGCTTAGGCAAAGGGCAGGCATTACCGATAGAACTGGTCCAGGAATTGTCATCGATGTGAAGCCTTCTCCTGAAAGTATTGCTTATGGTATTCCGATTACAAGTATTGCACCGGATTTGCTCACCCGTTTCGTCAATGAAGTGAACCGCTTCAAAGGCATTGATATGGAAATCGATGGAAAAAGATATTCTATATTGAGTTCAATCCGTGAAATTAACGGTTGGACAACAGTAAACGGCTTAAACGTGTCCACACCCCCTTTTAAGATAAAAATCGTCTCATCAACCATTTCAGAAAGTGAGAAGCTTTATAATTATTTATTAGCTTCTTCAATACACGATGATTTTTATCTTGATAACTTAATTTTAGATATTAGCAAACCTGTCAAAGATGTTGTGATCCATGGAATGGCTGAAAAGTATGAGAATCTATATTTGGAAGAGCTGCCGAAAGGGGAATGACAATGTGGTTGCCTTTGTTAGGCCTATTAATAGGCGTATCATTAGGACTGTTATCCGATATTCAAATTCCGCAAATGTATAGCAGCTACTTATCCATTGCGGTGTTGGCTGCCTTAGATACTCTTTTTGGCGGCATTCGGGCACATTTACAGCAAGTGTATGATGATAAAGTGTTCATTTCGGGATTTTTCTTCAATATAGCATTAGCCGCAGGTCTTTCATTTTTAGGAGTCAATCTTGGCGTTGATTTATACTTAGCTGCTGTCTTTGCATTTGGCGTTCGGTTGTTCCAAAATATAGCACTCATTCGAAGGACGCTTTTAATGAAATGGACAGAGCGGAAGAAAAGTTCCTAATATCCTCATGATTTACCTGTAAAAAGGTGAAAAGTATTTGCTAATTAAGATTAAATTTCCCGATTGAAAGGAATTGAGCGATAGATGGCGAAAATATTTAGACAACGGGACGATAATACAATAGAATGTATGATAAGGGCTGAAATAGGAGGTGCCAAAATTGAGTCAATCTACAATTTACGTTTCACTTGATATAGGATCTTCGTCAGTCAAAGTATTAATCGGCGAAGTGGATGGCGGGTCCCTCCATGTCATCGGGGTCGGTAACGTTCAATCGGCAGGCATCCGCAAAGGAACGATCATCGACATCGATGCGACTGTCCAGTCCATTCGTAAAGCGGTTGATCAGGCTGAACGGATGACAGGTATGCAAATCCGGGAGGTCATTTTAGGAATACCTGCTAACGGAGTGCATTTGCAAGATGTCAAAGGCGTTGTAGCGGTAAACTCGGAGAACAGGGAAATAACAGACGATGATTTGGATCGTGTCATAAAATCAGCGCAAGTGATGTCTGTTCCGCCTGAAAAGGAAATTGTGAACATCATTCCAAAACAATTTATCGTTGACGATTATGATGAAATTAAAGACCCACGCGGCATGATCGGAGTCCGTTTAGAAATGGACGGCACTTTGATTACTACATCAAAGACTTTGGTTCATAATATCTTGCGCTGTGTAGAGCGTGCAGGACTCGTCATTAGGGAAATATATTTGCAACCTTTGGCGGCCGGCACTTTCGCTTTAACAGAAGATGAGATGAACCATGGAACGGCATTCATCGATATTGGCGGAGGTTCTACGACGATTGCCGTATTTGGCGATAACCGGTTCATTTCCACATCGGTTATTCCTGTTGGTGGCGATCACATTACGAAAGATTTATCGATCATATTGAAAACACCTACTGAACAGGCAAGAAAGATTAAACATCAGTATGGACATGCTTTTTACGATGATGCATCGGATGATGAGTTATTTGAAGTTCCTGTCATTGGTGCTGATTCTAAAGACCAATATAGCCAAAGATACATATCGGAAATTATCGGCGTCCGATTAGAAGAATTATTCGACCTCGTATTGGAAGAGTTGTACCATATGGGTATTCGGGATTTGCCGGGAGGAGTAGTTTTAACAGGTGGTACAACGAAGTTAGAAGGAATCTTGCAATTATCCCGCTATGTATTGAAAACAAGAGTTCGAATTCATACTCCGGAATATATTGGAGTGCGCGAACCGATGTATTCTACTGCGGTTGGCCTCATTCGTTATGCTAATATGGAAGATACGTATTTTGGTATTGATACAGAATCACAAACTGCGAGTCTTCCGGATGAATTGGAGTATTCTCCCTCTGTGAAAAAGAAAGCTCCCCTTAGGGATAAGGAGAAGAAACCGAACTTCATGAGCAGGACTAAGCGATTCTTTGATGGTTTTTTTGAATGACACAAATTGAAAATGGTCTGACAGGGATTAGGAGGAGAGAAAATGCTGGATTTTGATACGAATATTGATTCACTCGCAGTCATTAAGGTGATTGGGGTTGGTGGTGGAGGAAATAACGCGGTCAACAGAATGATTGAGCATGGCGTGCAAGGTGTAGAATTCATTGCAGTGAACACGGATGCCCAAGCCCTTAATTTATCCAATGCAGAAGTGAAATTACAGATCGGTGCAAAGTTGACTCGTGGATTAGGTGCAGGTGCAAATCCGGAAGTCGGTAAAAAAGCTGCCGAAGAAAGTAAAGAGCAAATCGAAGAGGCTTTGCGTGGCGCGGACATGGTCTTCGTTACAGCAGGAATGGGAGGCGGCACGGGTACTGGTGCAGCACCTGTAATTGCACAAGTTGCAAAGGACTTAGGTGCATTGACTGTAGGTGTCGTAACTCGTCCATTCACGTTTGAAGGCCGGAAACGCTCAACACAAGCAATCGGCGGCATTGCAGCAATGAAAGAATCTGTAGATACGTTAATTGTTATTCCGAATGATAAGCTGTTAGAAATTGTTGATAAAAATACGCCGATGCTTGAAGCGTTCAGGGAAGCGGACAATGTACTTCGACAAGGGGTACAAGGTATTTCCGACTTGATCGCAGTTCCAGGACTCATTAACTTGGACTTTGCAGACGTCAAGACAATTATGTCCAATAAAGGATCAGCTCTTATGGGGATCGGTATGTCGACGGGCGAAAACCGAGCGTCAGAAGCTGCGAAGAAGGCGATTTCCAGTCCGTTGCTTGAAACGTCGATTGATGGGGCTAAAGGTGTTCTTATGAATATTACGGGCGGCTCCAACTTAAGCCTTTTCGAAGTACAAGAAGCTGCGGATATTGTAGCTTCTGCATCGGATGAAGAGGTAAATATGATTTTCGGATCCGTCATTAACGATGATTTGAAAGACGAAATTTTAGTAACAGTAATTGCAACTGGGTTTAGTGAGGAGCAATTGAGCCAAGGGAAAACAACGAAAGCTTCCAATTTTGGTTCAATTCGTCAAAGAGAACCTCAACAATCTGCACCGCAAACACATACGCGCAGAGAGGAAACTCCACAGTTCCAGCAACCGGAACCGACTCGGCAGCAGAACAATCAACAAGAAGACGCATTGGACATTCCGACATTTTTGCGGAATCGCCAAAGACGATAAGCTGCTGAACGTTGAATATATACTATTGAGTGTTAAGCCTTTAGGCAAGTCCATTACGGACAAGCTTGAAGGCTTTTTACTTTTCACGGTATTTTCTGTCGAATTTTTTATGAAAATAAATCTTCATTCCGACAAACATTTCATTGGCCAAGTGTTATTCTGTTGGTCAAGGAGGGCGGCCTGATGTATGGGGAAATTATCGTGGGCATTAATATGGTTTTCAATTTTGCAATCCTATTGTTCGCCAATAAGATTTGTCATGCACAGGCTTCCCGCGGACGATTATTGTTCGCTTCTTTTGTAGGTGCGTTACCGGTCACTTTGTTCTCATCGTCATTTATTATTTTGTTTTTTACTTTTATCGGGATGACTGGTATTGCTTTCGGAAAAACAATTGAGACGTGGAAGAAAACTTCAGTTATCGTATTGATCGGTGCTATGTTTGCTGGAGGGCTTTTAACGTTCTTTATAAATAAAGTGACGTTTCAAGACGACCTATTCTCTGTTTTCATTTATGCATCCATTGCGTATGTGTCCTTATTATTTTTGAAGGTCAAATGGCTTGATGTAAGAAAAGCCCGCCATCTTTCCTCGTATCGTGTATCTACAACCCTGTCGATTTGGCAACAGGAATTTGCTGTAGAGGGTTTTATTGATACAGGGAATAGCTGCACTGAGCCTCTTACTGGATATCCAGTACATTTCGTATCTTATCGGGTAGTTGAACCGTATATGCCAGAAGAACTCAAAGGACCGTTACAAGCATTCGATCCGAAAGGCATTCCTGATTTGCGAAGTTTTCCGGAAACATCTCAAAAACAATTGAGGCTAGTCAAGCTTCAAACTGTATCTGGGTCATCCTGGGTAGTCGGCTTTAAGTTTGATTGTTGGAAAATCGACAGTGGCGATAAACTGCAATCGGGCTATATCGTCTTGACAGAGCAAGATCGGCGCTATCCTGAAGGAGCAGAAGCGATTTTACACGTATCCGCATTGGAATCACTAAAGAATGAGGGAGGAACGGTTCATGTGGCATAGTTTAAAAAAGTGGTTTGCAGTCGTAAAAAGTTTCTTCAAGAAAGGAGGAACGTATTATATAGGAGGACATGAGTCGCTTCCACGGCCGTTATCGAGAGATGAAGAGGCAAAAGCGATTCGTGCTTTCATGGAAGGTGATATGGATGCAAGAGACACGCTAATTGAAAAAAATCTTAGATTAGTCGTCTATATCGCCCGCCGTTTTGATAATACAAATACACATATTGAGGATTTGATCAGTATAGGGACAATCGGGCTTATAAAAGCCATTGAGACTTTTAAAAGCGATAAAAATATTAAATTGGCTACATATGCCTCCCGTTGTATCGAAAATGAAATATTAATGCATTTGCGTAAAACGAATCGCACGAAGTCTGAGATTTCTTTCGACGAACCCTTGAATTCTGATGCTGACGGAAATGAATTATTGCTTTCAGATATATTGGGCACAGATGAGCATATTATTATTGATGATGTAGAGAAAAAACTGGAAAGGCAACATATGATTGAAGCGATTAGCACATTGGATGAGCGTGAACGATATATTATGGAATGTCGATTTGGCTTGACTGGACAGATCGAAATGACTCAAAAGGAAGTAGCGGAACTATTGGGCATTTCACAATCCTATATTTCTCGATTAGAGAAGAAAATTATTTCTGATTTACGTGATCGTCTCAATCACCCGATTGCCTGATGGTTGAAATTGGCGAATCGTTTTCCCGCATATTCTTAAAACGCATGGACAGACTATTTCCTACAGTCATCTACAGAATGCGGAGGAAAAGCGAATGATACGTACAAGAGTAGAAATATGCGGTATCGATACGTCCAATTTGCCATTACTGTCGAATGAAGTGATGAGGGAAACGTTTATCCGGCTTCAAAATGGTGACGAATCGGCAAGGGAAGAGTTAGTCATCGGGAACTTGCGATTGGTCCTAAGTCTTGTTCAAAGGTTTACTTATCGGGGGGAACAAGCGGACGACCTTTTTCAAGTAGGATGTATTGGTCTCTTAAAATCAATCGATAATTTCGATTTGAAGCATAATGTGCGTTTTTCCACTTATGCGGTGCCAATGATCATTGGGGAAATTAAAAGGCATTTACGAGACCACCATGCAATTAGAGTGTCCAGATCTTTGAGGGATATAGCTTATAAAGCGATCCGCGCTAAGGAACAATTTGTCAATGAACATCAGAAGGAACCAAAAATATCGGATTTGGCCGAAGTGACGGGCATTCCGGAAGATGATATATTATTTGCCCTTGACGCCATCCAAGATCCGATGTCACTCCACGAGCCAATGAATGGGGAAGGCGGAGATCCTGTCTATATAATGGATCAACTGCAAGATACGAGGGTTTCGGAAGAACGCTGGCTCACATATGTCTCCGTAAAAGACACTGTATCTAAAATGACAGATCGCCAACAATTAATTTTGTCAAAACGTTTTTATTTAGGACAGACACAAACGGAAATCGCTAAGGAATTAGGGATCTCGCAAGCGCAGATTTCAAGGCTTGAAAAAAATGCGATTCAAATTGTTCGTGAAAATATGGAAAAGAAATGATGACGTGCACCCGCGCAATGCATAAAATATGCATTGCGTTTTTTTCGTCAGTTTCGCATATCTTAAAGTAGGATTTGCAAGTTATTACTGAATGCTAAAGAATTGATCATAACAAGCGGAAAGGGGAAATGAGATGAGATTTTCGGAGTTTCAAAAAAAAGAAGTAATTGAAGTAAAAAAAGGTTCTTTTTTAGGGTACGTTCAAGATGCCTCTGTAGACATTAAAAATGGAAAGTTAGAAAGTATACATGTTGGTGGGGCGGAGAGATCCTTTTTTATGGATTCAAAAGTGAAAGATATGAAGCAAATTAAATACCATGAAGTGCTGACAATAGGAAAAGATATTGTATTAGTGGGAAAGAAGTCCGATAATTAAAGACTTCTAATTGATAAGTGATCCATCACTTGATACAATAAAGCAAAGTATAATTATGAAACTGCAATTTTGCGGACCTGTTATACCGAACAGGCTTTGTGGACAAATGCGAAGCTATGTTTTCAAATGGTTTTTGGCGATTTGCACTTTCAATGTCAAAGCGGGAAGCGACAGGTAATGCGGTTTCTCAATTTTATATAATATGAAAAGTAGTGATGGTATTGGATACGATTCAACAACGTATAAGTCTAATTGAAGAACATATTCATGCCGCTTGTGAACGAGCTGGCCGGAAACGAGAAGATCTGAGCATAGTAGCTGTAACGAAACAAGTTTCTGCGAAGAGAACAAAAGAAGCGATAAATGCAGGGATTAAGAATGTAGGCGAAAACCGTCCGGATGGCCTACTTTCAAAGCGATCGGAAATCCGCGATGACAATGTAAAATGGCATTTTATCGGCAACGTTCAAAGTAGAAAAGTAAAAGACATTATAAATGAAATTGACGTTTTACATTCTTTAGACAGAATGAGCATTGCAAAAGAAATACAAAAACGAGCAGAGAAAATCGTACAATGCTTTGTGCAAGTAAATGTTTCTGGTGAAGAATCGAAATCCGGCCTTCATCCAGATGAACTGCTGTCATTCATTGAAGAATTGTCGAATTACGATAAAATCCGTGTCATTGGTTTAATGACAATGGCTCCATTTACGAAAGATGAGGATTTGATCCGTAATGTCTTTCGGTCATTGCGTAAATTGCGTGATGAAATCTCCTCTAAGCAATTTGGCCATGCTCCATGTACGCAATTATCGATGGGTATGTCTAATGATTATGTGATTGCAATTGAAGAAGGTGCCACTCATGTTAGAATCGGAACGGCATTAGTCGGGACAGAGAGCGAGGGAGACGTATGAGCATGAAAAAACGATTCGAAAAATGGTTTTATTTAGATGAAGAAGAGGAAGCTGCAACAACAGAGCAGCCTGCAGCTCAGCAGCAAGCAGTTCAAGAGAACCCGAAGAAAGCGGCTGTGCGTAAACAGCAGCCGATTGTGGAAACGCAGCAAAAACCAAATGTCGTTAGCTTGCAAAGCATTCAAAAATCGTCAAAAGTTGTTCTTTTCGAACCTCGAGTATATGCGGAAGCACAAGACATCTCGGAGCATTTGCTCAATAAACGTGCGGTGGTCGTCAATTTGCAACGGATTGAAAGAGACCAAGGCATTCGAATTATCGACTTTTTAAGCGGAACGGTGTACGCACTTAGCGGCGACATCCAGAGGATCGGAACGGACATTTTCCTATGTGTACCAGAAAATGTTGAGGTGGCCGGCTCCATCTCGGATTACTTTGAAAGATAGAACATAGGATGAGGTGTACTTTAAAAGATGATAGCTATTCTTAATATGGTGTACAATATTTTAGTTCAGGTCCTTGACATTTATTCCATACTGTTAATCATTTATATTTTAATGTCGTGGGTTCCTGCATCGAGGGAAACAAAATTCGGCCAGCTTTTAGGGAAAATCGCCGAACCATACTTAGGGTTCTTCAGAAAGTTCATTCCTCCTTTAGGAATGATTGATCTTTCGCCGATCGTTGCAATATTTGTTCTGCAATATTTGATCAGAAGAGGGATTTATGAAGTATATAAATTAATTTATATCTCACTTATGTGAGATTTTTTTCTATCAATTGAATGGCATTTTGAATTGGAGAGACAGCATGATGGAAGCAATACTGCAGCATTTCAGAAAAGAAGAACAGCCTTTCATCGAGATGGCGGCCAGCTATGTGCGAGAGGTGGAGGATTCGTATACTCCCAAGCTAACAGGCTTTTTAGATCCGCGACAGCAGTTTATTATCGAATCAATTGTTAGAAGCGCGAGGCTTTCTATAGCAGGCTCAGGTGCATTTGCTGATGCTGAACGTAAAAGGATGTTAATTTATCCTGATTACTTTGTGCCGGAACCAGAAGACTTCCAAACGAAGGTTTTCTCTGTAAATTATCCATCAAAATTCATGACGTTAAAACATAAAGATGTTTTAGGCTCACTCATGTCGCTCGGGATAGACAGGTCTAAGTTCGGAGATATTAGGCTACAAGACGATGTAGTGCAATTCGCGGCAGCAGAGGAAATGAAAGATTATTTGCGTGCAAACTTCACTTCGATCGGCAAGTCGAATGTGCGCATTGAAGAAGTGCATTCCGTCGATCGATTGATCGAATGTGGTGATGTATATGTTGAAGAGCTACATATTGTTAGTTCGCTTCGATTGGATGCAGTTGTTGCATCAGCTGTCAATTGTTCTCGTCAAAAAGCGGCATCATATATTCAAAATGAAAAAGTGAAAGTGAATCATGCGGTTCGTACGCAGACATCTTTTGAGTTAAATGAACTGGACATGCTTTCCGTTAGGGGGGGCGGACGGTTTAAAATCGTTTCGATCGAAGGGAGGACAAAAAAAGACAAGATTCGGCTCATGATAGGAAAACTGTCATGATTTTTCTGATAATCAGTTGAAAACTGCTGTTTTCTTTCAGCGTGGCATGTATAATGGAATTGGATAAAGGAAGGGAGAGAAACATTCGATGGCATTGTCACCACTTGATATACATAATAAAGAATTCAGCCGCGGATTCCGGGGTTATGATGAAGACGAAGTGAATGAGTTTTTGGAACAGATCATGAAGGATTATGAAAACGTCCTTGAAGAAAACAAGGCTTTGAAAAATAACCTGAAGGAAACAAAAGAGAAAATTTCCCATTTCAATTCAATTGAAGAGACATTGCAAAAGTCGATTCTTATTGCACAAGAAGCAGCGGAAGATGTCCGTCGCAATTCTGTACAAGAGTCAAAACTAATTATAAAAGAAGCCGAAAAAAATGCAGACCGTATCGTCAATGAGGCGTTGACGCGTGCAAGAAAAATTGCGATGGAAATTGAAGACTTGAAAAAACAATCGAAAGTTTTTAGAAACAGATTTCGGATGCTCATCGAAGCTCAACTTGATATGATTCGGACTGATGATTGGGAAGAGCTGCTTGAATACGAACCGGATACAGAACAATTGGAAGCAGTGGCAGATCTTGAATAAGCGTGCTTGACTTTTCATTTTCGACGCGCATATAATAATGATCATATAACATAAAACAGGCATTGAAAGAGAGAGTACTCTTCAATTCACGTATAGCGAGCCGGGGATGGTGAAAGCCCGGTCATTGGATTGCTGACGAAAATCACTCTGGAGCTGGATTGCCAAAAGCAATCCCGGAAACACCCCGTTATGGTGTTCGAGAGGCAACGAATATGTTTTTTGTTGCAACTAGGGTGGTAACGCGAGTAATAATCCTCGTCCCTTTTTTGGGGGCGGGGATTTTTTATTTGTCTATTGAAGTCGTTTTTCAATGATCCCGTTGAGTGCTTAACAAGTTGTACTGAAATAAAAGGAGGAAAAGACTATGGATTACAAAGATACGTTGCTTATGCCGAAAACGGATTTTCCGATGCGCGGCAATTTGCCGAACAAGGAACCTGAAATGCAAGCAAAATGGGATGAAATGGATATTTATGCAAAGGTACAAGAGCGGACAAAAGGACGTCCATTTTTCGTTTTGCATGACGGACCACCGTACGCAAATGGAGATCTTCATATGGGCCATGCGTTAAATAAAGTGCTGAAAGATATGATTGTCCGCTATAAATCGATGTCGGGCTTTCATGCGCCGTATGTTCCAGGCTGGGATACACATGGTTTGCCAATCGAGCAGGCACTTGTCAATAAAGGGGTAAACCGTAAAGAATTGACGGTAGCTGAGTTCCGTAAAATGTGTGAAGAATACGCCTATGGGCAAATCGATAATCAACGCGCGGCATTTAAGCGGATCGGCGTGCGCGGAGATTGGGAAAATCCTTATATCACTTTGAAACCGGAATTCGAGTCAAGACAAATTCAAGTGTTTGGCGAGATGGCGAAAAAGGGGTACATCTATAAAGGATTAAAGCCGGTATACTGGTCTCCGTCAAGTGAATCCGCATTGGCAGAAGCGGAAATTGAATATAAAGATAAAAAGTCCCCATCCATCTATGTAGCATTTCCAATTAAAGACGGCTTAGGAGTCGTAGAAGAAGATGTAAGGATCATCATTTGGACGACAACGCCGTGGACGATTCCTGCTAACCTTGGCATTTCTGTTCATCCGGAATTCACATATGCGATTGTTGAAGTCGATGGCCAAAAATTCTTATTAGCAAAAGATTTATTGGAACACGTCGCGAATGAAATTGGTTGGGATGACTACAAAGTGATCCGCGAGTTAAAAGGGGCAGAATTGGAACGCGTTATCGCAAAACATCCACTATACGACCGTGATTCACTCGTCATGTTAGGAGAGCACGTCACAGCGGAAGCTGGAACAGGCTGCGTCCATACAGCGCCTGGCCATGGGGAAGACGACTTTTACGTGTCGAAGCAATATGGCATCGATGCATTATCGCCGATCAATGATCGCGGTGTCATGACGGATGAAGCACCGATGTTTGAAGGTTTATTCTACGAAGATGCGAATAAAGAAGTAACGAAAAAGTTGGAAGAAGAAGGCGCATTGCTGAAGCTTTCATTCATCACTCACTCCTATCCGCATGACTGGCGCACGAAAAAGCCTGTTATTTTCCGTGCGACTGCTCAATGGTTCGCTTCTATCGAGTCGTTCAGAACAGAACTGCTTGAAGCGATCCGGAACACGAAGTTCACTCCATCATGGGGCGAAACACGATTGTACAATATGGTTCGCGACCGCGGCGACTGGTGCATTTCCCGTCAACGTGTTTGGGGCGTTCCGATTCCGGTCTTTTATGCTGAAAATGGAGAAGCGATTATCACTGATGAAACAATCGCACATGTTGCGCAATTGTTCCGTGAACACGGATCAAATATTTGGTTTGAACGAGATGCCAAAGATCTTTTACCTGAAGGTTTTGAACATGAAGGAAGCCCGAATGGAGTCTTTACGAAAGAGACAGACATTATGGACGTCTGGTTCGACTCCGGTTCGACTCATCAAGGCGTATTAGTGGAGCGGGATGACCTGAATTATCCTGCTGATCTTTACTTGGAAGGGTCTGACCAATATCGCGGCTGGTTCAACTCTTCTATTACAACAAGTGTTGCAATTAATGGAATTGCACCGTATAAAGGATTGCTAAGCCACGGATTTACATTGGACGGAGAAGGACGCAAGATGAGTAAGTCGTTAGGGAACGTCATTCTTCCTTCTAAAATCATGAACCAATTGGGTGCAGACATTTTGCGGCTATGGGTATCATCTGTCGACTATACTGCGGATGTCCGCGTGTCTGATTCGAATTTCAAACAAGTTTCCGAAGTGTACCGCAAAATCCGGAACACGCTTCGTTTCTTGCACGGCAATGTTGCTGATTTTAACCCGGAAACAGATCGTGTTGCATTCGAAGATCTTCGTCCGATCGATCAATATGTTTTCATTAAATTACAAGATTTAATCAAAGATGTACGTTCAGCATATGACCACTATCAGTTCTCTGATGTGTACCATGCTGTCAATACGTTCTGTACTGGTGATTTAAGTTCGTTCTATCTTGATATTGCGAAAGATGTTGTTTATATTGAAGGAGCGGATCACCCACATCGCCGTGCAATGCAGACAGTTATGTATGATTCGTTAATGGCATTACTTAAATTATTGACGCCGATCCTACCGCATACGACGGACGAATTATGGGGCTATTTGGAGAACGTTGAAGAAGAGAGTATTCAATTGACGGATATGCCTGATCCGGTCGAGCTGGGCGATACAAAATCGCTTCGTGAACGTTTTGGCACGTTAATGCTTATTCGAGATGATGTATTGAAAGCGTTAGAAGAAGCGCGTAATGCGAAAGTAATTGGCAAGTCATTAGAGGCGAAAGTGACCGTCGCTCTTCCAGAGCAACTAAAAGATGTTTTTGCTTCAGACGATGTTGACTATGCACAATTCTTCATCGTTTCCAAATTCGAAGAAGGAAAAGAAAGCGACTTGCCAGAAGACGCATTGAAGTTAGATACGGTAAGCGTTGCAGTTGAAAAAGCTGATGGCGAAAAATGCGACCGTTGCTGGACAATTTCCGAAACAGTCGGTTCCAGTGAAACACATCCGACACTTTGCAGCCGCTGTGCAGACGTTGTAGAAAAATACTATTCATAATACCGTTAAGGTTGTTCATCCATTGGTGAATTCCATGGGTGAACAGCTTTTTTATTTCCCCCTCAAGTTATCAATCATAATCTGCTTCGATTTGTGGTAAAATGAAACAGATATTGTCGGACGGGGGTTTTTGGATTGTTCATTTATTATGGTTTGGCATTACTATTAATTTTATTAGATCAATTAACGAAATGGCTCGTTGTTCATAATATGAACTTAGGCGAAAGAATACCGATTGTAGATCCTTATTTGGCCCTTTTATCGCATCGAAACAAAGGTGCTGCCTGGGGGATGCTTGAAGGGCAAATGTGGCTTTTCTACGTAGTGACGGTGCTTGTCGTTGCTGGAATCATTTATTTCTTCCATAAGGAAGCGAAAGGAAGCCCGTTATTAGGTGTTAGTCTCATGTTTTTGTTAGGGGGAGCGATCGGCAATTTTATCGATCGGTTGTTTAGAAAAGAAGTTGTCGATTTTATTGACGTACTCATCCCAGTTGTCGATTATGATTTCCCGATCTTTAATGTGGCTGATGCCGCATTGACAGTTGGAGTCGCGCTTATTATTATCCATGTCGTGTTAGATGAAAAAAAGAAGAAGAAAAAGGTGGCATAATGGAACCGTTTGAAATAGAAATCAACGAAGACCTGCAAAACTCTCGAATTGACAAGGTTTTGTCGACGGTCAATCCGGATTGGTCTCGCACTCAAATTCAGCAATGGGTAAAAGACGGCGCAGTTCTTGTTAATGATAAAGCCGTCAAGCAAAACTATAAAGTGAAAAAGGACGATCAAATAGTTGTCAATGTTCCTGAAGCTGAAGAATTGGATGTCATAGCTGAAGATCTTCAATTAGATATTGTTTATGAAGATTCTGATGTCATCGTCGTCAATAAACCTCGCGGCATGGTCGTCCATCCGGCACCAGGTCATTTGACTGGCACATTGGTGAATGGACTCATGCATCATTGTAATGACTTATCGGGCATTAATGGCGTCTTGCGTCCAGGCATCGTCCATCGAATTGACAAAGACACGTCTGGGTTGTTGATGGTTGCTAAAAATGACCAAGCCCATGTCTCATTAGTCGATCAATTAGTCGATAAATCGGTAACCCGTGTTTATACTGCAATTGTTCATGGCCATATACCACATGACCAAGGGACAATTGACGCTCCGATCGGCAGGGATCAAAAAGACCGTCAAAGCATGGCGGTTGTCGATAACGGAAAACATGCAGTCACCCACTTTAATGTATTGGAACGGTTTGGAGATTTTACATTAGTCGAGTGCAGGTTGGAAACAGGCCGGACACATCAGATACGTGTCCATATGAAATATATCGGCCATCCATTGGCGGGTGATCCAAAATATGGACCGAAGAAAACGATCGACTTTGGCGGACAGCTTTTACATGCTGGCACAATTGGCTTCATTCACCCAAAAACAGGGGATTATATGGAGTTCACAGCGCCTTTGCCTCATGATTATTTGCAAGTGCTGGAGAGATTGCGCACAAATAAATGATTGACATATGAATTTAACGCCTATATAATAGGCAAAGAATCAAATAGCGATACCTTTAAAGTCAGTCCAGAGAGGCTGGGAAGGTTGCACGGAATGTACAGTAGAATTGCTGCGCGCAATTTACCTGTATGCTTTTTTCTGCACGTATACCCTCCCGCCGAATGGCAGGAGGTTTTTTTGCGTCCTGCTACGGTGAAACGGAGTGCATAGTCCGAAAAACCTTGCAAAAAATATTAATAGATGTATAAGGAGGCAATCATAATGGCTGAAAAAGCTAATATTTTGGACGAGCAGGCGATTTCGAGAGCGATCACTCGCATTGCCCATGAAATCATTGAACGGAACAAAGGAATCGATGACTGTATTTTAGTCGGTATAAAAACGCGAGGAGCAGTAATCGCAAAAAGACTGTCCCAAAAAATCGAACAAATCGAAGGAAAACCGATTTTAATGGGTGAATTAGATATTACTCTCTATCGTGACGATTTACAAATTCGTCATGAAAACCAAGAGCCATTCGTTCACCAAGTAGATATTCGACATGATGTAAAAGAGAAAAAAGTTATCTTAGTAGATGATGTTTTATACACCGGAAGAACTGTTCGGGCAGCAATGGATGCAGTCATGGATTTAGGAAGACCAGCTTCTATCCAGTTGGCAGTATTAGTTGATAGAGGGCATAGAGAGCTGCCGATCAGACCCGATTTTGTCGGCAAAAATATCCCGACGTCAAGCGAAGAAAAAGTAGTGGTAAACGTCGTAGAACAAGACGGCGATGATAGCGTAAAAATACACGAAAAATAATAACACCTATCGGGGGTACATGGGAAATGAACAATAAAGTATTGGATGTACATGAAAAACCGGCATTTCCAAGATGGGTGGCACTGAGCTTACAGCATATGTTCGCAATGTTCGGGGCGACAATATTAGTACCTACATTGGTTGGATTGAGCCCGGCAATCGCTTTGTTAACGAGCGGACTGGCAACAATCGTATTCGTAGCGGTTACAAGATTTAAAGTTCCGGCATACCTTGGCTCCTCATTCGCATTCATAGCGCCGATTCAAGTGGCGACCGCAACTGGCGGCATCGGAAGCGCAATGATTGGAAGCATGTTCGTAGCTCTCGTATATGCACTCGTTTCCTTGCTGATTTTCACAACGGGATCAAATTGGATCATGAAATTACTCCCGCCTGTAGTAGTCGGACCGGTCATCATGGTGATTGGACTTGCAGTCGCGCCGACGGCTGTAAACATGGCGAGTACGGTTTCAGTAGGCGGCGAAGACGTGTACAATTTGCTGCACTTCTCCGCAGCGATTGTCACATTGGCAGCAGCGATTATTTGTATTATGTTTTTCAGGGGAGTCGTCAGTCTAATGCCGGTTCTGATCGGAATTATTGTCGGTTACATTTACTCTGCCTTCATAGGGATTATCGATTTCTCACCTGTAAAGGAAGCGGATTGGATTCAAATGCCGGCGTTCCTCATTCCCGTTATCGATTACGATTTTGTTATCACACCGACATTATTGGCAATTATGGTGCCGATCTCAATCGTTACAATATCAGAGCATATCGGACATCAGTTAGTTTTAGGGAAAGTTGTTGAGAAGGATTTCATTAAAGATCCGGGACTAAACCGTTCGTTGTTAGGAGACGGATTAGGTACTTTAATTAGCGGACTGTTAGGAGGTCCTCCGAAAACGACATATGGAGAAAATATCGGAGTAATGGCGATTACTAGAGTCTATAGTGTTTACGTCATAATCGGTGCGGCCGTATTCGCGATCGCGTTTGCTTTCATAGGCAAACTAATGGCGGTCATCGAGACGATTCCACAAGCAGTTTTAGGCGGCATTTCAATTTTACTGTTCGGAATCATTGCTTCATCAGGATTGCGGATGTTAGTTGACCATAAAGTGGATTTTGGCAACCAACGCAATTTGATTATCGCGTCGGTCATCCTTGTTATCGGAATTGGCGGAGCAGTGATCCATATAAGTGAAACCTTCCAAGTTGGCGGCATGGCACTCGCGGCAATTGTAGGTGTGCTGTTGAATCTGTTGCTGCCAGGGAGGACAGACGAGACATTATCAGACGCAACTGAATAGAAAAACCTTTTAATATTGTACAGAGATGCAAGGAAAGGTTCGTTCGGCAAATAGCCATCTATGACGATGGTTTACTTTGTCATACATAACGGGCCTTTCCGATGAGGAAAAGGCCCGTTATTTTTTAGGAGGAGACCCGGCAGCATGAAAAATCTCTTATCAATGAAACAAATAACTGAAAAAGAGATTACTGAGATTTTAGACCTTACCTCTCAGTTTAAAAAAGATGGCATTCAAAAGCTTTCACAAAATATAGCGGTAAGCAATTTGTTCTTCGAGCCTAGTACAAGAACAAAAACAAGTTTTGAAATGGCGGAGCGTAAATTAGGCTTGGAGGTCATTCCGTTTGAAGCCGGTTTCTCAAGTACATTAAAAGGAGAAACGCTATATGACACGATTAAAACTCTTGAAGCAATCGGTCTTGATGCGGTCGTCATCCGGCATCCGGAAGACGGTTATTATGAACAGCTATGTGATCGAACCTCGCTCTCTATTATCAACGCTGGTGATGGATCTGGGCAGCATCCAACACAATCATTATTAGACTTATTTACCATTCGGGAAGAGTTTGGCACTTTCCAAGGTTTGAATGTTCTAATCGCAGGAGATGTCGATCATAGCCGAGTAGCACGTTCGAATGCAGAAGCGTTGAACAAGTTAGGTGCAAATGTCAAGTTTCTTTGTCCACCTGAATGGGCGGGAGAATTCGAAGCTATATCCAATTGGGATGATGTAGTCGAAGAGAGTGATGTCGTCATGCTTCTAAGAGTACAGCATGAACGGCATGATTCGAAAGCAACTTACACGAGTGAACGTTATCACGAGTTATACGGGCTAACGATTGAACGAGAAGCGAAAATGAAAAAGGATGCGATCATCATGCATCCGGCTCCGGTGAACCGGGGGGTTGAAATTGCGGATTCATTGATCGAATGTAACCGTTCAAGGATTTTTAAACAAGTGGAAAACGGAGTTTACATACGAGCGGCAGTGCTTTACACAATTTTGAACGGGAGGCTATAACATGGATAAATTGATAAAAGAAGTTCAAATGTTGAATGAAGCAGGTGAATTGATCACTGCTGATGTCCGGATAGTGGATGGAAAGATCGCTGAAATTGGCATAGGTTTAGAGAGTGACATAAAGGAAGTGATTGAAGGGGAAGGTCTCTTTTTATCACCGGGTTTTATTGATGTGCATGTTCATTTACGGGAGCCGGGCGGTGAGCATAAGGAAACGATTGAAACTGGTACACTGTCAGCTGCGAAAGGCGGCTATACAACAATTTGTGCTATGCCGAATACCCGACCAGTACCGGATACGAAAGAAAATTTGGCACGTATTAATGAATTATTTGAAAAAAATGCCCATATCCGCGTACTACCATATGCATCGATCACGATCAGGGAGGCTGGAAAGGAAAGGACGAACTTATCGGAGTTAAAAGAACAGGGCGCATTCGCATTTACAGATGACGGAGTCGGAGTACAATCCGCGGGTATGATGTTCGAAGCAATGAAAGATGCTGCGGAGATCGATATGCCGATCGTTGCCCATTGCGAGGATAATACACTGATCTATGGCGGAGTTATGCATGATGGGAAGCGAAACAAAGAGCTTTGTTTGCCAGGCATCCCTTCCATCGCGGAATCTGTTCATATTGCCCGCGATATTTTACTGGCAGAGGCTGCAGGTGCTCATTATCACGTATGTCATGTAAGCACGAAAGAATCTGTTCGGGTCATTCGAGATGCGAAAAAAGCAGGCATCCATGTGACGGCTGAAGTGAGTCCACATCATTTGATATTAAGCGAGGAGGATATCCCAAGGAATGATGCTGATTGGAAAATGAACCCTCCGCTGCGTTCGGTAGAAGATCGAGAGGCATTGAGAGAAGGACTGGCAGACGGGACAATCGATTTTATCGCAACAGATCACGCTCCGCATACAGCAGAAGAAAAGGCGGCGGGTTTTGAAAAAGCACCATTTGGCATCACTGGATTTGAAACAGCATTTCCTCTTCTCTACACAAGCTTTGTAAAAGAAGGGAAATGGACGCTGAAACAGTTGATCGATTGGATGACGATCAAGCCTGCTGAAGTATTCGGCTTGCCTTACGGAAAAATAGAAGTTGGAGCACAGGCTGATTTAACGCTTATCGATTTGAAGTTAGAACGCGAAATCGATCGGAAAACGTTCGTTTCGAAAGGAAAAAATACGCCATTTGACGGAGCGGTATGTGTCGGATGGCCGGTTATTACAATTTACGGCGGCAATATCGTCTGGGAGGATGGTCAACTATGAAAAGATATCTTGTATTGGAAGACGGAACGATATTTGAAGGGAAAGCATTTGGTTCTGAACGGGCATCGTTAGGAGAGACGGTTTTCACGACAGGGATGACCGGGTATCAGGAAACAATTTCAAACCCTTCTGGCTTCGGTCAAATCGTTGTTATGACATATCCTTTGATTGGCAATTATGGCATTAACCGAGATGACTACGAGTCAATCGAGCTATCCATTAACGGTATTGTAGTCCGGGAAGCGAGCGAAGAACCGTCTAATTTTCGCAGTGCGATGACTTTAAGCGAGCTATTGAAATTGAAAGGAATACCAGGCATTGAAGGAATTGATACACGTAAGTTGGCTAGGATTCTACGGGAAAAGGGCCCGTTGAAAGGGAAGCTGACAGCGGCAGGTGAAGATTTGTCTGTAGAACACACTCTTATGGAGTTAAAAGAATACGAATTACCTATAGACCAAGTGGCACTTGTCTCTACTAAAAAGCCTTATCCAAGTCCAGGTCGCGGAAAACGTGTAGTCGTTATTGACTATGGGTTGAAGCACGGGCTTCTACGTGAATTAAACAAACGTGACTATGACGTGATCGTTGTTCCTTACAATACTTCAACTGAAGAAATTTTATCATTAGTGCCGGATGGCATTTTGCTGTCGAATGGGCCGGGCAACCCTGAACACGTGGAAGGGGCAGCTGAAACTATTCGTGAATTAATCGGCAAAGTTCCGCTTTTTGGGATCGGGTTAGGGCATCAATTACTTGCGCTGTCATTCGGCGCGAAGGTGAAAAAAATGCGCATCGGGCATAATGGAGGAAATTATCCGGTAAAAGACTTGCAAACTGGCCGCACCGAGCTCACTTCCCAAAGCCATGGCTTTGCTCTAGATGAAGAGTCATTGGAAGGAACAGGGCTTGAAGTGACACATAGAGCGTTGAATGATCACTCTATCGAAGGAATACGAAGCAAGCAATATGCGGCATTTTCGGTGCAATTCCATCCAGAAGCATCCCCTGGACCGACAGATGCCAATCACTTATTCGACCGTTTTGCACAACTAATGAACGCAAATGGAGAGGAGCATACAAATGCCTAAAAGACAAGACATCGAAACCATTTTAGTAATCGGCTCTGGGCCGATTGTCATCGGGCAAGCTGCCGAATTCGACTATGCAGGGACACAAGCATGCCTTTCATTGAAAGAGGAAGGATATCGCGTTATTCTCATCAATTCAAACCCTGCAACAATTATGACCGATACAGAAATTGCAGACAAAGTATATATCGAACCAATCACGTTAGAATTCGTCAGCCGCATTATAAGAAAAGAACGTCCAGACGCGCTTCTCCCGACTTTAGGAGGGCAAACCGGACTGAATATGGCAATCGAATTGCAGGAATCAGGCATTTTAGACGAATTGGGCATTGAAATTTTAGGAACAAAATTAGATGCAATCCATCAAGCAGAAGACCGTGATTTGTTCAGATCGTTAATGAATGAATTGAACGAACCTGTGCCGGAAAGTGACATCATTCATAATTTGGATGAAGCGAAAGCGTTCGTTGAACAAATCGGCTACCCGGTTATCGTTCGTCCCGCTTTCACATTAGGAGGAACGGGCGGAGGGATTTGCTATGATGAACGCGACCTTGAAGAAATCGTTGCGAGTGGATTGAAATATAGCCCAGTTACACAATGTTTGCTTGAAAAATCAATAGCCGGTTACAAAGAAATTGAATATGAAGTAATGCGCGACTCTGCTGATAATGCTATCGTCGTTTGCAATATGGAGAACGTAGATGCAGTTGGCATCCATACTGGAGACTCGATCGTTACTGCGCCATGCCAAACATTAACGGATCGGGAGCATCAAATGCTTCGAAATGTATCGTTGAAAATTATTCGTGCCTTGAAAATCGAGGGAGGATGCAACGTTCAATTGGCACTTGATCCACATAGCTTCAAATATTACATCATTGAGGTAAATCCACGTGTCAGCCGTTCTTCCGCTTTGGCATCTAAGGCGACAGGCTACCCGATTGCGAAGTTAGCAGCAAAAATTGCCGTCGGATTGACATTGGATGAAATGATGAATCCAGTTACTGGAACGACGTACGCTTGCTTTGAACCGACGATCGACTATGTCGTCACAAAAATTCCGCGTTGGCCTTTCGATAAATTCGAGTCTGCGAAACGGAACTTAGGAACGCAAATGAAAGCAACAGGAGAAGTAATGGCGATCGGCCGCACTTTCGAAGAATCAATTTTAAAAGCTGTTCGTTCATTGGAAACTGGCCAGTTTGGACTGTCGCTAAAACATGCAGAGAATTTGGCCGATGATTGGATCGAAAAACGGATAAAGCGCGCAGGAGATGAGAGGCTGTTTTTCATCGGAGAAGCCTTGCGACGAGGAGTCTCCATTCAAACAATTCACGAATGGAGTCAAATTGATCTATTTTTCCTTCGCAAATTTGAGAAAATCGTTCAATTCGAAGCAATATTAAAGAAGCATCCATTCGATGCAGAAAAACTTTATGAGGCGAAACGAATGGGCTTCGCTGATGTGACGATTGCCCAACTGTGGGATGCGAATGAAAGTGAAATTTACGAATTCCGCAAAGAAAATGGCATAATACCGGTATATAAAAAGGTCGATACATGTGCGGGCGAATATGATTCCGAAACACCATATTTTTATGGAACCTATGAAGAAGAAAATGAATCGTTGAAAACAGATAAGAAAAGCGTCGTAGTTTTAGGCTCAGGCCCAATTCGTATCGGCCAGGGCGTTGAGTTCGACTATGCGACCGTCCACTCAGTATGGGCGATTCAACAGGCTGGCTATGAAGCAATCATCATAAATAACAACCCTGAAACAGTATCAACCGACTTCTCTATTTCCGATAAACTATATTTCGAGCCGCTTACGTTGGAAGATGTAATGCATATTATCGACTTGGAGCAGCCGGAAGGCGTCATCGTTCAATTTGGCGGACAAACAGCGATCAACTTGGCTGCGGGATTAAAAGAGCGTGGAGTCAAAATTTTAGGAACAACACTTGAAGATATTGATCGGGCGGAAAATCGGGATAAGTTCGAGCGTGCATTGCATGAAATCGGCATTCCACAGCCTTTAGGTAAAACGGCGGTTTCAGTGCCCGAAGCAGTTGCCATTGCAAATGAAATCGGCTATCCGGTTTTAGTGAGACCATCCTATGTATTAGGTGGAAGAGCGATGGAAATCGTCTACCGTGAAGAAGAGCTTCTTCATTACATGGAAAATGCAGTAGAAGCAAGCCCAGAGCATCCCGTATTAATCGACCGATACTTAACAGGTACAGAAATCGAAGTTGATGGCATTTGTGACGGTGAAAATGTGCTCATCCCTGGCATTATGGAGCATATCGAACGTGCGGGCGTTCACTCAGGCGACTCAATCGCAGTATATCCTCCGCAAAATCTGTCCGCTTCGATGGTCGAAACGATTGTCGATTATACGAAGCGACTGGCGTTAGGCTTGCGCATAAAAGGCTTGCTCAACATTCAGTTTGTCATTTCAGAAGGTCAAGTGTATGTCATTGAAGTAAACCCTCGTTCAAGCCGTACGGTACCGTTCATGAGTAAAATTACGAACTTGCCGATGGCGAATATCGCTACGAAAGCTATATTAGGGCAATCAATCATTGAGCAAGGCTATGAAACAGGTTTGGCGGAAGCACCAGCTGGTGTTTACGTTAAAGTGCCGGTCTTCTCATTCGCGAAATTACGAAGAGTCGATATAACGTTAGGGCCTGAAATGAAATCGACAGGTGAAGTTATGGGGAAAGATATCACTCTTGAGAAAGCCTTGTACAAAGGGCTTGTCGCTGCAGGAACGGAAATAAAGGAATATGGCTCTGTGCTCATGACGGTTTCCGATAAAGACAAGGAAGAAATCGTCGGTCTCGCAAAACGTTTTACGAATATCGGTTACCGTATTTTAGCGACGGAAGGCACCGCTAAAGTTTTAGAGGAAGCTTCGATACAAGTGAAAACGGTTGGGAAAATCGGTTCACACGGCCCGACTTTGATTGATGTCATTCAAAAAGGGGATGCTCAGCTCGTCATTAACACGTTGACGAAAGGTAAACAGCCTGAAAGGGACGGTTTCAGGATTCGACGTGAATCTGTCGAAAATGGCATTCCATGCTTAACATCAGTCGACACTGCGGATGCAATGTTGCGCGTCATTGAATCCATGACATTCCAAACGGAAGAAATGCCGAAACAGCAGGTGATCCACTCATGATGAAAGATCGTATGATCGTGCAATCACAGAGGAAGCTATCGGATAAGATTTATGAGATGAAATTGAAAGGCGACTTGGTCGGGGAAATTACGTCCCCCGGCCAATTTGTCCACATTCGAGTGACGGATTCCTTTGAACCTTTATTAAGACGCCCAATTTCAATCGCTGCATATGATCAAGCAGAAAAACAAATGACGATCATCTATCGGGCTGAAGGCCGGGGGACAACGATTCTTTCTGAAAAACGGGCGGGCGATGAGATGGATGTATTAGGGCCGTTAGGGAACGGTTTTCCTGTTACAGAAACGGCTTCTGGAGAAACAGCTGTTTTAATCGGAGGAGGAATCGGCGTCCCGCCACTTTATGAGCTATCGAAACAACTAAATAAAAAAGGCGTTCGATGCATCCACATCTTAGGATTTCAGTCGTCTGAGGCGGTGTTCTACGAAAAGGAATTTTCACTCTTAGGTGAGACGTATATTGCAACTGTTGATGGCTCTCAAGGAACGACGGGATTCGTTACAGATGTAATGGGTCAGATCGAAGAGGAGTTTGCAACTTATTATAGCTGCGGACCAATGCCGATGTTAAAAGCTGTGCAAGCTACCTACTCGGGCAAGAAGGGATTTCTATCTTTTGAACAGCGGATGGGCTGCGGAATTGGAGCTTGTTTTGCATGCGTTTGTGAAACTTCAGACAATGTTAGTAAGCCTTACGTAAAAGTTTGCTCAGATGGACCTGTATTTGAAGCGGGGGTTGTATCAATATGAATCGTTTATCAGTAGATCTGCCTGGATTGCAGTTAAAAAATCCAATTATGCCAGCATCGGGATGCTTTGGATTTGGGAAGGAATATGGAATGCTCTATGATCTTTCCATATTAGGAGCCATTATGATTAAGGCGACTACACTTGAAACAAGGTTCGGCAATCCGACTCCACGCGTTGCGGAAACAGCATCGGGCATGCTCAATGCGATTGGTTTGCAAAATCCCGGTTTGGATGGTGTTATGAAAGAAGAGCTGCCTTGGCTGGAACAATTCGATGTGCCGATCATCGCAAATGTGGCAGGAACGGAAACGGCCGATTATGTGGAAGTCGCGAAAACGATTTCAACTGCTCCAAATGTAAAAGCATTAGAATTAAATATTTCTTGCCCAAATGTCAAATGCGGAGGGATTACTTTTGGTACTGATCCTGAGCAAGCATACGAATTAACTGCGGCAGTCAAAGCGGTTTCAACAGTGCCGGTATATGTGAAACTATCCCCTAACGTAACGGATATAAAAGAGATTGCAAAAGCAGTTGAAGCGGCAGGAGCTGACGGCATTACGATGATTAATACATTAGTTGGCATGCGGCTTGACAGGAAGACCGGCCGTCCGATCATTGCTAATGTGACAGGGGGGCTATCCGGTCCTGCGATTAAACCTGTAGCAATCCGAATGGTATACGAAGTGAGTCAAGTTGTTGAAATTCCGATTATTGGAATGGGAGGGGTATCCGAAACGGATGATGTGATTGATTTCCTTTCTTCAGGCGCAAGTGCTGTTGCAGTTGGCACAGCAAATTTCGTGGATCCTTTCATTTGCCCGACGATTATTGAAGAGCTTCCCGTAAAATTAGATGAATTAGGTGTTGAGCATATATCAGAGATCGTAGGAAGGAGCCACCGATTATGAAAACATCCCCGATTATTGCCTTAGATTTTGATTCATCGCAAAAAGTATTCGATTTTCTGAGCTTATTTGAAGGCGATATGAATGTAAAAGTCGGCATGCAGCTTTATTACAAAGAAGGTCCTGCAATTGTCCATCAGTTGAAAGAGGCAGGATTTGATGTGTTTTTGGATTTAAAGCTTCATGATATTCCGAACACTGTAAAATCCGCAATGGAAGTTTTGGCGAAGTTAGGCGTTGACCTTGTCAATGTCCATGCGGCGGGCGGTAAATCGATGATGGAAGCGGCTCTTGAAGGATTGGACAAAGGTACGCCCGCAGGAAATAGACGCCCATCCATTATCGGAGTTACACAGCTCACTTCTACAGATGAAAAACAGATGAGGGAAGAGCAGCTAATAGACACATCACTTCGCGAATCGGTTCTGCACTATGCGAAACTTACACAAGCATCCGGTTTGGATGGTGTTGTCTGCTCCGTTCATGAAGCTTCCTTGATTAGCGAAGAATGCGGCGTAAACTTTTTAAAAGTGACACCGGGCATTCGACTTCCGGAAAGCGGAAAGCATGATCAAATTAGAATCGCTACTCCTGAAGAAGCGAGACGACAAGGATCCACACATATCGTAGTAGGCAGAGCAATTACAAACGCGGCAGACCCTCGCGCAGCTTATGAGACAATACACTCAAAATGGAAAGGGATGGATGGAGAATGAATAAAAAGGAAATTGCAAATGTTTTATTGAATGTTGGAGCTGTGCAATTAAGTCCGGAAGACCTTTTCACTTGGGCATCAGGCATCCAATCTCCAATTTATTGCGATAATCGGTTGACGATGTCAGATCCAAAGGGCCGCAAACAAATAGCGGAAGGGCTTGCCGATTTGATCAAAAAACATTTTCCTGAAACGACGCTTATTGCTGGTACAGCGACAGCGAGCATTCCACATGCAGCATGGGTTGCGGATCGATTAGACTTGCCGATGATCTATATACGTTCAAAAGCGAAAGGGCATGGCCGGAGCAGGCAGATTGAAGGGAAAGTGTCCTCAATGGATAAAGCAGTCATTATCGAGGATTTGATCTCAACGGGGGGCAGCAGTTTGAATGCTGTTGAAGCGCTTCGTGCTGAAGGGGTAGAAGTATTAGGTGTCGTTTCGATTTTTACATACGAATTAGAAACCGCAAATAAGGCTTTTGCAGACGCAGGCTTGCCTTATTATAGTTTAACGGACTTTGGAGCATTGGTAGAAATGGCAAAGGAGAACGGATCAATCGGAGAGAATTCGATTGCTGATCTACTTGAATGGCATAATAAATTGAAAGCCGGTCTATTGGCTTGAAATGATAACAAACATGCAGAATCGAATGGTAGTTCTGCATGTTTTTTCGTTCACTTTGCGATCACCTGTCAATCTTCGAAAAATCGATACAGATCGAAACATTCCCTATTGGATGATATAATGAGAAACAGAAATTAAATGGGCTGGTGAGACAAAAGTGAAAAAAACAGCATCGTTTCTTTTTGCATCTGTTTTGTTTGCGAATTTGTTTTTTGGAAATTTACACGTTTTCGCCGACGCGGATCGTGCAAAAAGGGAAATTGTCCAAACAGAAGTGAAGTTTACGGATATTGACCAAACATATTGGGCTAAAAATGAAATCATGCAGCTCGTAGAAAATGGTTTGATGGATGGTTACCGTGATTTGCAATTCAGGCCAGCAGCACCGATAACTGTTGGGGAAGCAGCTAAGGTGTTTTATTTGGCGTTAAGTTTGCCGAAAGCAAGCAACGAAATTTCATTTGATGATATTGATGACGAGGATGAACAATTAAAGAATGCTGTTCGCGCTACAATCGCAGAAGGTATATTCGCCGCTAAGTCTGATCGGGTTTTTGGAGCAGATGAGCCACTTACGATAGCGAAAATGTCATCAGCGCTTAGTAAAGCCTTCAATGTCCACTTAACAAAAGAGGATCTTGTAAATATTGGTCCTTTATACAAGGATATTTTGGCTCCGGCAAAGTTAAGTAAATTGCCGACATCTGTTCAAGTTTTTGTTGAAGATCAACTGCCTGTCGATCGTGCAACTTTTGCGTTCATAGTACATCAAATATTAATGGAAAATGGCACGCTTGACAGTTTCAAGAATTATATACTATCGGACGCTGACTATTCAACAACATTCAAGCCGGTTGAAGCGACAGTTCATTTACTGAAGGTTTCCTTTGATGAGCATCCAATTTACTTGAGATCTACAGATCAAATTGTATTTGATCATCATGAACGGATTGATTATGGATTTTCACGAGATAATATTTACACATATTCGGTCGGCGAGAAAGGGGCTGCTATTGAATTAACGGTACGCTCTTTCGATAATGGAGATTATTTCTTGTTTTCCAAGCTTGAAAATCCTTCCGCAAGTGAACTGCAAGTAGACGTGCTGCAAAAAGAAAACTTTGTAGATTCATACGCGTTTTACCGATTTGATCGAAATCAAATTAAAAGAAATAGTGATGATGTGTTCAATGCAGATAGGACATCCTATCCAACAGGCGTTTTACGTTTCATTAATGAGGACGGAACCGTACAGGAAAGGATGGTCGGCCAAGCGTACAGATCACGTCAATTGTCTATGGACTATGACCATGGCGGGCGCAGCCAAATGCGTGAACTGCTGAAAGAGGAGGAAGCTTTATCATTTACAAAGATCGGGTCCACTTTTATGTCTGTTCATACGCTGCTTTCGAATGGCAATGATATTGTTGATCAATGGTATTTGAACTCGGAAAACTTGCTATTTGAAAATGACGATCATCGAGAGAATTGGATGTTGGAAAGCGCCAAATATTATAAGAAGCGTAACAGCTGGTATACAGCTTTAGGCCCATTTAATAAAATGGCGACAACGACAGAGCCGTTGCCGGAAAACGGTCAAGGGTATGGCCGAAATCTATTGTTATTAAAAGAAGATCGGGCTATGGAGCTATATCACCAGCAGCAGGATAGATATTTTGAAAACTTGATTTATAATAGCTTTGTTAATTTGCAAAATTTCCGAGGTGACAAGCCTTATTGGGAAACGGAAGTGACGAGCACCTATTTAAAAGATTTATACGGCATTACTGCACCATTTATCGATACGAGATTCAATGAGCAGATCGCACTATTTTATTACCGAAGCGGTGATGTATTCGGCATTGAGGATTATCAAGAGCCTTTGCGTAATTATGCCGACTTGTTAGCTTCTCAAAAAGAGGAAGGGCATGTCATTGTCGTAGGAGAGGATGCTTACTATATTTCCGATTATTTTCCGATCATACAAGATGTTCCAACCCATGCTTCCATGAACCATGTGCTTGGTGGCATGAATATTTTGCTTATGGCTTACAATGAGTTCGATGATGAGAAGTATTTGGAAACGGCACGCTCCATCCAAAAAGCGATCGCTATTCAAAAAGAAGAATGGCTGCGTAATAATAACGATATTTGGTACCGCATATCACCGGATCTTGACTTTAAAGGCGATGATTATAAGCATTTGACATTAGAGGACTTAATCAACTCATATAAGCTTTGGTCGGATATCGATAAAACTTTCTTACCGGTGTTAGAGGAAATGATCGAGTCGAAGGCTGCTTATTTATCCGATGAACAATTGGGATATACGACAAAGATAAAAAAAGGCTTGGAGGAGATCGGCCTACTTAAGTATTTGCCAGAAGGAGAGGAACGAACAGACGCGCTATAACTATAAAAACTGGTGAAGAAACTTATAAACGTTTCTTCACCAGTTTATTTTTTCGTTTATTTTCTTAATTTCCTTACAACGTCTTCATCGGGTGTAACAAACAATGTTTTTTGCTCGAAGTAAATGACGAATCCAGGTTTCGCACCGTTCGGCTTTTTTACGTGACGTATTTCGGTGTAGTCGACAGGAACAGAAGCGGATCCTCTCGCTTTGCTGAAGTAGGCTGAAAGAATAGCTGCTTCTTCAATCGTTTGTTTATCGGGATTTGCTTGATGGATGACTACGTGAGAGCCTGGGATGTCTTTCGTATGAAGCCATATATGATCCCGTGCAGCTGTTTTAAAAGTGACATAATCATTTTGTTTATTATTTTTTCCTACTGAAATTGGAATACCAGTAGAAGAAACGTACGCTTCTGGGGAAGGTTTTTTTGGCTTTTTCTTCTTCTTGCCCTTCCGAACGCGCATGAATCCTAATTCTGAAAGCTCATCCCTTATTTCATCTATATCTTCTGGGGATGCTTGCATCACTTGTTGTTTTACCATTTCAAAATACTGAATATCATCTGCTGCTTTTTCCAATTGTTCCGCAATCATGACTAATGCATTTTTCGCTTTTGTATAGCGGGAGTAATAGCGTTGTGCATTTTCTATGGGAGATTTTCGCGGATCAAGAGGGATGGTCACTGTAGATCCTTCTTCATAATAATTGTCGACTGTCGCTTCTAAGTCGCCTTTTTTAATGGCATAACTATTTGCTGTTAACAATTCACCATAGAGCTGGAAAGTGTCTAATTTACTTGCAGCTTTCCGTTCTTTCTCCAACTTTTCCGTCTTTAACTTCAATTTTGCAATTTCATTATCAAGCCAGCGCTCAAGGTCGGCAGCTTGCGATTTGACTCGTTCGCGTTCCGCTTTGGCAAAATATACCTTATCCAATAATTCTCCTAATGTATTAAAAGTCGCGAGCACGCGGTCAGCATATGTTAACTCTGCTGCTGAAAACAGTTCTTTTTTGCCAGATTGAGACATATTCGGTAAACGATCTCCGCCTTTAAAAGCTAATAGAAATTTTTTAAATACATCATATGCTTTTTCGTTAGGATGATTTTGTAAACGGTATAGCAGTTCTTCTCCATGTATTGGGGAAAAACCTGATAGCCGTTTTACGATGTCCTTGGCAGTAGTAAAATAAGGTAACAGCCTATTAAATTCTTGCTCATTCAACCTAAAAGGGTCGGTTTTATCT
Source organism: Sporosarcina contaminans (assembly GCF_042679045.1). NCBI lineage: Bacteria > Bacillati > Bacillota > Bacilli > Caryophanales > Caryophanaceae > Sporosarcina > Sporosarcina contaminans. The sequence continues at coordinate 65,264 of NZ_JBHTLT010000016.1, forward strand.
TGCGGAGGGGCAGGTATATAGGGCTGTCCCGGCAAAATTGTTCTATAACTGTTTATGGAAGGGGGCAAATGTTTCATACTATCGATAATTAAGTTTCGATCTGGATCAATTAAAAGCAAGTTGCTATGGCGCCCCATTATTTCGACGATCAATCTTCGGTTCATGTCGTCTCCGATTTCGTTTTTTGCCAGAATGTCAAATGAGATGATTCGATCATTGCCTTCTTGCCGGATTGACTGAATCGTCCCGCCTTCAAGATGCTTCCGTAAAACCATGCAGAACATCGGCGGCTCGGACGGATTCGGTATCGTCTCTTCAGTAAGCTGTACACGTGAATAGGAAGGATGGGTAGAAATAAGGAGTTTGCCATTCGTTCCCCCTGCGCGCACAACTATGACGATTTCTTGCGTATTTGGCTGGTGGATTTTTGAGATGCGTCCATTCTCAAGAAGCTGCAGCTCTTCCACCATTGCTGCTGTAAATAACCCGTCAAATGCCATGATAATTCCTCTTTCAATCGTTTTGTTCCATTTTATCATTCTATGGAGCAGTTATGTTATAATATGAGTGATTATCTGCTAAAATAATTGGAAACTTGATATTACATAAGAAGAGGGATTACATGCACAAACAACGAGGCCTTTTAATTGTTTTGTCCGGGCCGTCTGGAGTCGGCAAAGGAACAGTTAGAAAAGAACTTTTTCAGCAGCCTGACACTAATTATGAATATTCGATTTCAATGACGACAAGAAGTCCACGGACTGGCGAACAAGACGGCATCGATTATTTTTTCAAATCCCGTCAGGAATTTGAAAAGCTGATCGAAGAAGGAAAGCTATTGGAATACGCAGAGTACGTCGGAAATTACTATGGCACTCCGCTTGATTATGTCAATCAAACACTGGATGCAGGCAGGGACGTTTTCCTGGAAATTGAAGTTGTTGGCGCTGCACAAGTCCGGGAAAAAGTGCCTGATGGACTGTTCATTTTCTTGGCACCGCCAAGTCTTTCGGAATTGCAGACGCGATTGGTCGGCCGCGGTACTGAAGAAGCTGACGTTATTGCGGACAGGGTGTTAAAAGCACGGGAAGAGCTTGAAATGATGAATTTATATGATTATGTTGTTGAAAACGATGAAGTATCCAAAGCGTGTGACCGCATTAATGCGATCGTAACGGCGGAGCATTGCCGCCGTGAACGTGTTGAAAAACGCTATTTACTCATGTTGGAAGGGGAATAATTCAAATGTTATATCCATCTGTAGACTCATTAAAAAGCAAAATTGATTCGAAGTACACACTCGTCACACTAGCAGCAAAACGTGCACGAGAAATGCAAGAAACGAAAAACAATCTTCTATCGTCTTACACATCTCACAAAAATGTCGGAAAGGCATTGGAAGAAGTGGCAGCTGGCGTTTTGACGAAACAAGATCAAGATGAATCAATTATTTATGAAGATGAAATTTAATGACTGCCTTTGAAATAAGCGAATAGAGAAACAAATGATACTCCCTTAGAAGCAGATTTTCTTAGGGAGTTTGTCATTTTGGAAAGGATGATACTGTTGTTGAACAAAAAAATATTGCTCTGCGTTACAGGTGGAATTGCAGTTTACAAAGCTGTGGCGCTTGTTAGCAAGTTAACTCAGGCAGGGGCGGAAGTAAAAGTAATCATGACTTCATCTGCGAAGGAATTCGTGACACCGCTTACTTTTCAAGTGATGTCTCGAAACGATGTCTTTTTTGATACATTCGATGAAAAAGATTCTAAAGTCATTGCCCATATTGACTTAGCCGACTGGGCCGACCTCGTAATCGTTGCTCCGGCAACTGCCAATGTCATCGGCAAAATGGCGAATGGGTTAGCGGATGATATGGTAACGACAACGTTGCTGGCGACGACGGCGGAAGTGTGGATCGCTCCTGCAATGAATGTCCATATGTACGACAATGAAGCAGTGAAACGAAATATTCAAACGTTATCGGAAGATGGATTCCGTTTCATAGAACCATCAGAAGGTTATTTAGCTTGTGGATATGTCGGCAAAGGCCGATTGGAAGAGCCTGAAAAAATTGTTGAATTGGTGAGAAAGCGATTTGCGCATGAACAGCAATCATTACCGCTCAAAGGAAAGAAGGTTGTCGTTACTGCGGGGCCGACTAGGGAGAGAATCGACCCGGTCAGATATATTTCGAACTTTTCAAGTGGCAAGATGGGCTATTCAATGGCAAAAGCGGCAGCAGCATTGGGCGCTTATACCGTATTAATATCTGGTCCAGTAGAATTGGACAAGCCTGAAGGCGTACAGTTGATCAAAGTGGAAAGCGCTGCTGAGATGTTGGATGCGGTCTTATCTGAGTATGAAGATGCTTCAATCGTCATTAAATCTGCCGCTGTGGCAGATTACCGTCCGAAAGAACAGCATGCACAAAAAATGAAGAAACGGGAAGGCGATTCATCCATTGAGTTAGAGCGAACGACGGACATTTTGAAAACATTAGGTGAGATGAAAAAAAATCAAGTATTAGTCGGTTTTGCCGCGGAAACGAATGATGCAGTAGGATATGGTCAATCCAAGTTGAAAAACAAAAACTTAGATTATATTATCGTCAACGACGTAACAGATCCGAACGGCGGGTTTGGCAATGACAAGAATGTTGTTACGCTACTTTCGAAAAATGGCACGATACAACCGTTTGAACCGATGGAAAAAAATAAGCTATCTTTATTGCTCCTTGAAACAATTATGAATGAGGAAAGTGAACATAAATGATTGCTGAAGTCATTGTTGATGTATCAGCCTATCCAATTGATCGCCCATTTGACTACACGGTGCCAAACAGCATGCAATCAGTTGTGGAATGTGGATCAAGAGTTAAGGTGCCTTTCGGTCCAAGGAAGGTTTTAGGCTATATTACCGGCTTGAAGGATGAAAGTGATATCGATGAAAGGAAGTTAAAGCCGATTCATGAATTGATTGACCTTGAACCAATTCTTTCCGAGGAATTGCTCTCACTTTCCAAATGGTTGGCGAAAGAAACACTTTCTTATGAAGTCGATGCTTTGCAAGTAATGCTACCGGCAGCGATGCGGGCAAAATATGAAAAAATCGTCACTGTCATTCATCCGGAGAGAATTGATAACGGTTCATTTGCTACCTTTATTGGCAGTCGGCGACAAATCCCGTTGAAACAAGTGATGGACTCTGGCGGAGGGGCATTTGCTTCTCTACTAAAGAAATATGCTGCTGAAGGAATTGTAACCGTCGACACAACCATTACACAGAAGACAAAAGTGAAGAAAGTTCGCATGATTACAATTGCAGAATTGCAAACATTAGAGGAAGTTTCGAAATCGATTCATGCCAATGCCAAGAAGCAAGCAGAATTGATTGCTTATATGTTTGAACATGCAGGAGAGTCTGTAGAGGCGGCAAAGTTATTAAACGAATCCGCCGTTCAAAATCCTGTTTTAAAAGCGCTTATTGAGAAAGGCGCTGCTGTCGAAACATATGTGGAAGCTTACCGTGAACCGGATGAAATCCGGCTAAAAGACTCGCCGATCCCGATCGAATTGACGGACGAGCAGGCAATCGCCCTTCGCAAAATTACAGACGCTTCAGATGAAGAAAGTCCTGAAACATTTCTTTTACACGGAGTCACTGGTAGTGGCAAAACAGAAATTTATTTGCGTGCGATCAAACATGTGCTTGATAAAGGAAAAGAAGCGATTGTCTTAGTGCCAGAAATTTCATTGACGCCTCAAATGACGGTAAGGTTCAAGGAGCGATTTGGAGACTTAGTTGCAGTGATGCATAGCGGCTTGTCTGCTGGAGAGAAGTACGATGAATGGAGAAAAATTCATCGCGGTGAAGTAAAAGTCGTGGTCGGTGCAAGATCTGCAATATTCGCTCCTTTTACTAATGTAGGTTTAATCGTTTTGGACGAAGAACATGAATCTACGTATAAGCAAGAAGATACACCGCGCTATCACGCAAGGGATGTGGCAATTTGGCGCGCTCATTATGCACATTGCCCCGTTATATTAGGGAGTGCAACTCCTTCTCTTGAATCGTATGCAAGAGCTTCAAAAGGCGTATATACATTGTTGACGTTAACAAAAAGAGCGAAGCAGCAAGCGATGCCTACAGTAAATATTGTTGATATGAGAGAAGAATTAAAAGAAGGAAACAGGTCGATGTTTTCCGTCCAGTTGGCAGAAGCAATCCGAGAAAGACTTGAAAAAAAAGAGCAAACCGTCCTTTTTCTAAATAAACGAGGATTCTCCTCTTTTGTCCTGTGCCGTGATTGTGGAACTGTCGTTCAATGCCCGAATTGCGACATCTCATTAACATACCATAGATCAAACGAACAATTGAAATGCCATTATTGCGGACACGAAGAACCAGTCCCTCTCACATGCCCCGAATGCAATAGCGAGCATATCCGTTTTTTTGGAACTGGCACGCAAAAGGCAGAAGAGGAAATTGCTAAGCTTTTTCCAGAAGCGAGAGTACTTAGGATGGATGTCGATACGACAAGGCAAAAGGGATCCCATGAAAGGCTGCTCCGCCAATTCAGCGAAGGGCAGGCAGATATTTTGCTCGGTACGCAAATGATCGCTAAAGGATTGGATTTTCCGAATATCACTTTAGTTGGAGTATTAGCGGCAGATACAACTTTGCATCTTGCCGATTTCAGGGCAGCTGAAAAGACATTTCAACTGATGACGCAAGTGAGCGGCCGCGCTGGGCGCCACGATTTATTAGGAGAAGTGTTTATTCAAACGTACACTCCAGAACATTATGCGATTTATTTAGCCAAGACACAGCAGTACGAACCATTTTACCAATTGGAGATGGCAGCGAGGAAACAGTATGGTTACCCGCCTTTTTATTATATAACGCTTATTCAATTTTCCCATGAAGACTTATTGAAGGTGGCAGACTATGCGGATAAAGGGACAAGGTTTTTGAAAGAAAATCTTTCGAAAGAGACATTTATCATCGGCCCTGCCGCCGCTGCGATAAGTCGTGTGAACAATAGATATCGTTACCAATGTTTGATAAAATACAAAAAAGAGCCGAAGCTAACTGACACGCTTCAACAGCTCATTAAAATTTACCGGACGAGCTGGATGAAGGAAGGGCTGCTCATGACTGTTGATGTAGATCCTTCCCATATTTTTTAGGTGCATTTAGTGGCCTGACAAACATAGACATTTTGCAACAGAGAAAAGAGGAATTGACTTGGCTATACTTGAAATTGTAAAAAATCCTTCTCCTTTATTGACGCAGAAATGCAAAGAAGTAAAAGTTTTTGATGAAAAGCTATGTAAATTATTGGATGATATGTATGAAACGATGGTCGCTGCAGATGGCGTTGGTATTGCAGCCCCGCAGGTTGGTGAACTGCTTCGGGTTGCTATCGTAGATTTAGGTGAGGGTGATGACGTAATTGAAATGGTCAACCCTGTTGTCACCGCGATTGGAGGATCGGAAATCGATATTGAAGGATGCCTTAGCTTTCCAGGATTGTATGGGGAAGTGGAAAGACCATATTTTGTAAGAGTAGAAGCTCAGGAGCGCGATGGGTCTTTATATGAATTAGAAGCCGAAGATTATGAGGCACGTGCGATTTTACATGAGATTGACCATTTAGATGGCGTTCTGTTTGATTCGAAAATCCGCCGTATCGTCGACCCATCAGAATTGGAGCCTGCAGAGGATGAAGAGGAAGGGGGAGAAATGATATGAATCAAATTGTTTTCATGGGAACCCCTGATTTTTCAGTTCCTGTCTTGACGATGCTGCATAATGAAGGGTATAACGTGGTTGCAGTTGTCACTCAACCTGACCGTCCGGTAGGAAGAAAACGAGTATTAACACCGACACCGGTCAAAGAAGAGGCTTTGCGTCTAAATATACCTGTTTTACAGCCTGAGAAATTGAAAGGCTCGGAAGAAATGGCTCAAATTATTGAGATGAAGCCAGACTTGATCGTCACTGCTGCTTATGGACAAATATTGCCGAAAGAATTATTGGACGCTCCTGAATTAGGTTGCATCAATGTCCATGCCTCATTGCTTCCAAAATACCGCGGCGGAGCGCCGATCCATCAAGCGATTATTGATGGAGAGGCTGAAACCGGCGTGACTATCATGTATATGGTGCCAAAATTAGATGCGGGAGATATTATTTCACAAGTAGTCGTTCCGATTACGGAAGAGGATCATACGGGTTCTATGTTCGAAAAATTATCCGCAGCGGGCACTGAACTTCTAAAGGAAACATTGCCATCCATTTTCGAAAAGACGAATAAAAGGATTCCTCAAGATGAGTCTATCGTATCGTTTGCTGGAAATATTACACGTGAGCAAGAACGAATCGATTGGAATAAAGAAGGGCAAGCGATTTTCAACCAAATTCGTGGATTGTACCCGTGGCCGGGCGCATATTCTGTCTTTCAAGGGGAGAACGTGAAAATTTGGCAAGCACATAAGGTCGATGATGCAACGGATGCGGAGCCTGGAACGATCGTTTCACTCGCAAAGGACAAGATAATCGTCAAAACAGCCGATTCTACTGCAATCGCCATCACGGAACTTCAGCCAGCTGGAAAAAAGCGAATGGCTGCAAATGTTTTCTTGAATGGAGTGGGGGCGAAATGGCGTGAAGGAGAACGTTTCGAATGACACGTATGAAAAAGAAACCTTGGAATGGCAACGTAAGAGACGCGGCTTTGTCAATTCTTTTAGAGATAAATGAAAACCAAGCGTACAGCAACTTATTATTGAACCGTACCATTCAAAAATACGGACTGCCTGCAAATGATCGCGGATTGTTGACGGAGTTGACGTACGGTACATTACAGCATCGTTTAACATTGGATTATTATTTGGAGCCGTTCGTCCGTGGAAAATTAGATCCATGGGTGCGAGAATTACTAAGACTTTCCTTATATCAAATCGTTTATTTATCTAAAATTCCTTCTCATGCAGTTGTCCATGAGGCGGTCGAGATTGCAAAGAGAAGAGGGCATTCCGGAATTGCTTCGACAGTGAATGGCATTTTAAGATCAGTCCTTCGCCAAGGAGTACGGTCTGTCGATGAAATTATAGACGACGCAGAAAGAATTTCCATTGAAACGAGCCACCCTAAATGGCTGATTGATCGGTGGATTAAGCAATATGGCATGGAAGAAACAATTCAAATGGCACATGAAAATAATAACCCACCACGAATGACGGCTAGGGTTAATCGTTTAAAAGCGACAGTGGATGACGTTATCGAAGAGCTTACGGCAGAAGGGTTTACTGTTCATAAAAGCGAAATTGTTCCAGAATGCATTCAATCGACTGCTGGAAATGTTGTCAATTCAGAAGCGTTTCGGCAAGGGCGATTAACGATACAAGATGAAAGCTCGATGTTGCCAGTCATTGCGTTAAATGCCAAACCAGGCATGAATGTCTTAGATATGTGTGCTGCACCAGGCGGCAAGACGACATTTATCGCTGAGCGTATAGGTGATGAAGGGGAAATCCATGCACATGACCTTCATGATCATAAAATTTCTTTGATTAAAGACAATGCAGAACGTTTAGGGCTACAATCAATCATCGTGAAAAGCGGAGATAGCCGTAAGTTGGATGAATTATATCCTCCGAATTCCTTTGACCGGATACTTTTGGACGCCCCTTGCAGTGGTTTGGGAGTAATCCGCCGCAAGCCTGAGATCAAATATACAAAAACAGAGCAAGATCTGAAAAACCTCTCATCCATTCAATTGGAACTGCTTGACACTGCTTATCGACTCATTAAAAATGACGGCATAATCGTCTACAGCACTTGTACGATCGAATATGCAGAAAATGAAGGTGTAGTGAAGACGTTCATTGAAAAGCACCCGGACATGGAGTTGCTTCCAGTAGAGGAAGGTGACCTGAAGGATCAATTGCCTATAAAAGCGAATCCATTGCAAATTATGCCGCATCATTTCGGAAACGATGGGTTTTTCATTGCTGCATTGCGAAAAAAGAAAGGCATATGATAGATAGAAACGAAAAGGGGGGGACAAGCGTTGCAAATTGAGGTGCTGACAGATATAGGGCGAAAGAGAACGGTCAATGAGGACAGTGCAGCGGTCTATACGCGTCCGAACGGGCCAATCTTAGCCGTTATAGCCGATGGGATGGGTGGCCATCGGGGAGGAGATTATGCAAGCTCGACAGCAGTACGCATGCTTGGTGAGGAATTCACGAACGTGAAAGGGGAAACTGTCCAGACGAAAGAAGATTGGGAAGAATGGCTGTATGAGTCCGTTATCCATGTAAACTTGACGCTTTTCGAGACGGCACAAAATGATGAAGAGTTCAAAGGCATGGGCACAACGATAGACGCCGCTTTAATGCTTGGAAATGAACTGATCGTTTTGCATATAGGTGACAGCCGTGTTTATACGGTTGACAAAGAACAGATCATTCAAATTACAAAAGATCATTCCTTCGTCAACGCCCTATTAGACTCCGGAGAAATTACGGAAGAAGAGGCTGCAAGCCATCCTCAAAGAAATTGGATTATGCGAGCTTTAGGTTCGGAAAAGACAATTAGGCCGGATCTTCATAAGTTTGAATTGAAAAAAGGCATGTATTTATTAATTTGCACAGATGGACTAACGAATAAATTGGATAATGAAATGATCAAGGAAGTAATCTTGGCTGAAGATGGTTTGAAAAGCAAGGCAGCCAAACTGATTCACATGGCGAATGAGCTTGGCGGAGAAGATAATATTTCCGTTATCTTGGCTGGGCCTGCAGATACGGAGGTGAGTGAATTTTGATCGGAAAAAGGATCGATGGCCGCTATGAGATTATTCGAGGCATCGGAGAAGGCGGTATGTCCAAAGTTTACCTTGCCCATGACGTCATTTTGGATCGTGATGTAGCGATTAAAGTATTGGATTATGATTTCGCCAATGAAGAAGATTTAAAGCGCAGATTCCAGCGAGAAGCTCTTTCTGCTACAAGCTTGACACATCCGCATATTGTCAATATTTTTGATGTTGGTGAAGACGAGGAACTACATTATTTAGTAATGGAATATATTGAAGGACAAACATTGAAAAAGTACATCCAGACGAATGGTCCAATACCTGTCGTCCAGGCTGCAAAAATTATGAGGCAATTGGTGTCAGCAATTGCAAATGCCCATCATAATGGAATTATCCACCGAGACGTAAAACCGCAAAATATATTGATGGATCACGAAGGGAACGTAAAAATTACGGACTTTGGTATTGCAATGGCATTAAGTGCTACCGCCCATACTAAAACAAATTCTGTAATCGGAACGGTTCATTACTTATCTCCTGAACAAGCACGAGGAGGCATGGCTACAAAAAAATCGGATATTTATTCATTGGGGATCGTTTTTTATGAGCTATTAACTGGAGAATTGCCGTTTTCTGCGGAAACTGCTGTAGCCATTGCATTAAAGCATTTACAGGAGGAAACGCCATCCGTCCGATTGAAATATCCGGAAATACCTCAAAGTGTTGAAAACGTCATTTTAAAGGCGACTGCGAAAAATGCAGCAGACAGATATCAATCCGCGGATGAAATGTACGATGATTTATTGACTGTATTATCTCCCGAAAGAGCCCATGAAGAAAAATTTACGATTCAGTACGATGATGATAGAACGAGAATAATTCCTGCGATTACAGAACCGATTGAAAGCACTTCAAGTGCGGATACTACTAAGATTATGGATCCTATATTGCCGAAACCGGAAGAAGAGAGCAAAAAAGGAAAGAAAGATAAAAAAACAAAAAAGAAGCGGAAAAAATGGCCAATTATCGTAGGCGTCTTTGCCTTTCTGTTAGTTGCTATTCTTCTCATGGCACTGTTGCCTTCATTATTAGGCCCTAAACAAGCGATTGTACCGGATGTTATTGGCATGGATGAAGCCGAAGCAGTTGATCTTCTTGAAGAAAGAGATTTTGAAGTAGAGAAAGTCGAAGAACCTTCCGATGAGTACGAAGCTGGAAAAGTATTTAGGACAAGTCCAGAAGCTGATAAAAAACGGGACAAAGGCTCGGTCGTCACCTACTATGTCAGCACAGGAAAAGAAAAAATGGTATTGGATAATTATACGGACCGTGACTTTGATACAACCGCAGCTACTTTAGCAAGATACTTCAAGTCAATTGATTCCAAAGGTGTGTATTCGGATAAACCGAAAGGAACTATTTTGGAACAAGATCCAGAGGAAGGCTCAGAAGTAATACCCGAAGAAACGGATTTACTGTTCACAATCAGTATTGGAAAAGAAATGAAAACACTTGCCAATTTGTCGAATTATACGAAGAGCCAAGTGGACGCTTATGCAAAGTCATCTGGATTCGACATAAGAAGTGCTGGGGAAGAATACCACGATTCGGTGCCTGCAGGCAATGTAATCCGACAAAGCCCGTCTCCAAATTCAGAAATTGAAAAAGGATCGACAGTGGAGGTCGTATTTTCAAAGGGCAAAGAGAAAAAGCCGACGAAGATGGTCGTGAAGACGATTGATATTTTGTATGAACCGGAACCGGTTATCGATGATGAAGGCTGGACGAGCTATGAACCGCAAACCATTCGGATTTATATTCAAGATAAGAACCATTCAATGACGGATCCTGTTGAGGAATTCACGATTACTGAAAATACAGTGAAACGGATTACGATCGAGTTGGAAGAAGGCCAGCGCGGCGGTTATCGAATCATGAGAGATTCAACCGTATATAAAGAAGATACCTTCAACTATGAAGATGGCGATTAAGAAAGAGGGATTGGATGCCGGAAGGACAAATTAGAAAAGCGCTTAGCGGGTTTTATTATGTAAAACAGGATGGGGCATGGATTCCGTGTAAAGGAAGAGGAGTGTTTAGAAAGCGCGGTATCTCTCCTCTTGTCGGCGATTATGTAACGTATACCAGGGATGGTGATAATGATGCAACCATTACGGAAGTACATGTCAGGAAAAACGAATTAGTTAGACCGCCGATTGCTAATATCGATCAGGCACTATTAGTTTTCTCTTTAGTGGAACCAGATTTCAGTGCACATCTATTAGATAGATTCATTGCTGTTATCGAGTCGGTCGGTATTCGTCCGATTATCTGCCTGACGAAAATTGATCTTGCTGAAGAGGAAGATTTGCATCGATCTGATCGAATGATGAGCTACTATCAAAAAATTGGCTATGATGTTATAAAGACGTTCGTAGATGACTCATCTTTGTCTGAACAGCTGAAACCATTTCTTGCTGGTAAAACAACTGTGTTAGCTGGTCAATCAGGCGTTGGCAAATCAACTTTGTTAAACACGCTCATTCCTGAACTAAGCTTGAAAACTGGAGAAATTTCAGAAGCATTAGGGAGGGGACGCCATACGACGAGGCATGTTGAATTAATTGAAGTAGGAGACGGCCTTGTCGCGGATACGCCGGGATTTAGCTCTCTTGATTTCGATCATGTAGAGAAAGAGGAGCTGCGAGACACTTTCATTGAAATGGCCGAAACAGCACATGAATGCAAGTTTAGAGGATGCCTTCATTTGAAAGAACCGGGATGTGCCGTGAAGGAGAAAGTGGAAACAGGTGAAATTCTTCCTCACCGCTATGAACATTATGTTCAGTTTTTGAAAGAAATTATTGACCGAAAGCCGAGGTATCCGAAAAATGATTAAAATTGCACCATCTATCCTGTCTGCAGATTTTGCAAAATTGGCGGATGAAGTGAAAGAAGTCGAAGCAGCTGGAGCTGATTGGATTCATATTGACGTAATGGATGGCCATTTTGTGCCAAATATTACATTAGGGCCTGTTGTAGTAGAAGCTTTACGTCCTGTGACGGAATTGCCGTTGGACGTACATTTAATGATCGAAAATCCAGATGCCTATATTGAACAATTTGCTAAAGCGGGTGCAGATTATATTACTGTACATGTTGAGGCTTGCAAGCATTTGCATAGAACAATTCAATTGATTCGTTCATATGGCGTAAAGCCTGGCGTTGTGTTAAATCCGCATACACCAGTTGAAATGATCTATCATGTGTTGGAAGACATAGACTTAGTTCTGTTTATGACAGTTAATCCAGGCTTTGGCGGACAAAAATTCATTCATCAAGTATTGCCGAAAGTGAAGCAACTGTCAGAACATCTTAAAGAAAACGGCTTGTCGATTGATATTGAAATCGATGGTGGTGTAAATGAAGAAACGATCAAGCCTTGCGTAGAAGCGGGCGCTAACGTATTCGTTGCAGGCTCTGCAATTTATAATGCAAAGGATCGAAAAGAAGCTTTACAGAATATAAAAAAATCCGGGGAAAGCGTGTTGGCATAATGTTGGCAAAGACTGTATTAGTTTGTGCGGGAGGACCGCCAGAAGAAATTCCCGATTTGATAGAGTATATCAATGATGAAACGGTCTTTATCGGTGCAGATCGCGGAGCGCTGCATTTATTGAACCAATCAATCATTCCGCATGAAGCAGTCGGTGATTTTGATTCGGTAAGTGAAGAAGAACTGCGAATTATAAATATTGCAGTCAATCAGATGAGTGCTTATCAGGCCGAGAAAGATGAAACGGATACAGAACTTGCGATTAAACAAGCTATAACGTATGAACCTGATGAAATTATTCTTACAGGTGTTTCTGCGGGGAGATTCGATCATATGCAGTCTGCGCTCCATTTAATGTACAGAATGCAATCGACGCATGGACGCATCCGGTTTCGAATCATTAACCGATTCAATGAGCTCTCATTTTTGTTTCCAGGAGTGCATAGAATAAAAAAGAAAGTGCAATTTCCGTACATTTCGTTTTTCCCTTTCGGAGAAGATGTTACGAACTTAACGTTGACGGGTTTCAAATATGAGACAGTTAATGCATTGATGAAGAACGGGGCGACGATGTTTACAAGCAATGAACCAATTGCAGAAGTTTGTACTATCTCATTTCGCAAAGGCATATGCTTAATGGTAAGGAGTTCAGATTCCTGAAAGGAGCGGGGAATTGCGAGTCTATACATTTACGATGCCGAAGTTTCTCAGTAGTTTTGTGCGCAAGTGCATGGTTGTTTTCCAAAAGGACGGGAAGCCTAAAAGCAGCCAAGCAGCTGTCAGTCAGCGGAACCGCAAAAGAAAAAAAGATAAAACGTCAGGCTGATCAACGTCAGCCTGACGTTTTGCTTTTATAAAAATAAAAGCCTTACCTGTCCGCTGGTTGAAACTGGACAGGCAAGGTTTATTCAATACGCCATATACATTCGGACGGTCGGTGGTTTTGCGCAACGGGCGTCCTAAATGAACGCCCAACAGGAAGTTATACGCGTTGTACTTTACCTGATTTAAGCGCTCTTGCAGATACCCATACACGTTTCGGTTTACCGTTAACAAGAATACGGACTTTTTGGAGGTTCGCACCCCAAGTACGTCTGTTAGCATTCATTGCGTGTGAACGGGCATTCCCGGAACGTGCTTTACGACCCGTAATAACACATTGTTTAGCCATTTTATGACCTCCTCGCTATTGTTGATTAAGCGATTCACTTTATCATTCGCATACCATAATACTTTATCACACGAGTTTAGGTGTTGCAACCTTTTTCGAATGCCTTTCAAGTATTTATCCTTTACAATGAAACATCGATTTAAGGCACTTCCGCTTTTCTATTGTCCAGTCTTCAGGTGGCAGCTGCTCGGGTCGCTTCGGTCATAAGGATAAAGGCAGAAAGCGCCTTTACCTTACGGCCTCCAGCGCCTGTCGCAGCTAAGCGCCACCTTCCGCTTTTCCTTTTCCAGACTGCAGTGCCCTGCGCCTATCGAACTTCAAAGCTGAAACGTAAGACAAAGAGCGTCTTTCGTTTCAGCTTCTCCAGTTCGTACGGCGCAAACCGGGCACTTCCGCTTTTCTATTGTCCAGTCTCCAGGTGGCAGCTGCTCGGGTCGCTTCGGTCATAAGGATAAAGGCAGAAAGCGCCTTTACCTTACGGCCTCCAGCGCCTGTCGCAGCTAAGCGCCACCTTCCGCTTTTCCTTTTCCAGACTGCAGTGCCCTGCGCCTATCGAACTTCAAAGCTGAAACGTAAGACAAAGAGCGTCTTTCGTTTCAGCTTCTCCAGTTCGTACGGCGCAAACCGGGCACTTCCGCTTTTCTATTGTCCAGTCTCCAGGTGGCAGCTGCTCGGGTCGCTTCGGTCATAAGGATAAAGGCAGAAAGCGCCTTTACCTTACGGCCTCCAGCGCCTGTCGCAGCTAAGCGCCACCTTCCGCTTTTCCTTTTCCAGTCTCCAGTGCCCTGCTCCTATCGAACTTCAAAGTGGAAACGTAAGACAAAGAGCGTCTTTCGTTTCAGCTTCTCCAGTTCGTACGGCGCAAAACGGTCACTTCCGCTTTTCTATTGTCCAGTCTCCAGGTGGCAGCTGCTCGGGTCGCTTCGGTCATAAGGATAAAGGCAGAAAGCGCCTTTACCTTACGGCCTCCAGCGCCTGTCGCAGCTAAGCGCCACCTTCCGCTTTTCTATTATCATTGTGTATAGTACAATGAGGGGAGTGAACAAGGATGCAGGAGGGGAAGCAATATGTCAATCGAAATGAAAAACGATTACGGTAAAATAGATATTACGAATGATGTGATTGCCCAAGTGGTCGGAGAAGCTGCGATCGAATGCTATGGTGTTGTAGGCATGGCATCGAGACATCAAATTCGTGACGGTCTGACTGAAATTCTTCGTAAAGAGAATTATGGCAAAGGTGTCATCGTTCGCAATATTGGAGATGAAACACATATTGATATGTATGTGATTGTCGGCTACGGTACGAAAATATCCGAAGTTGCTTACCAAGTGCAATCCAAAGTGATGTACACATTGAAAAAGACATTATCGTTAACGGTGGATTCAGTGAATATATTTGTTCAAGGGGTTCGGGTGACGAATTGATTGAAGGAGGAAAACTTTTCAATGAATGCTATTGATGGTTTGAAATTTGCGGACATGGTGAGAATGGGTGCACATCATTTGCACCAAAATGCAGACTATGTCGATTCATTAAACGTGTTTCCAGTACCCGATGGTGATACAGGAACAAATATGAACCTGTCCATGACTTCTGGCGCGAAAGAGACGGAGGCGCATGCTCAGCCGCATTTGGGTAAAACAGCGCAAGCTCTTTCAAAAGGATTGCTCATGGGAGCTCGCGGGAATTCAGGGGTCATCTTATCCCAATTATTCCGTGGCTTCGGAAAAGCGGTCGAAAACGAAGCCGAATTAAACAGCAGAAAATTTGCTGCTGCTTTGCAATATGGAGTTGAAACAGCATATAAGGCTGTTATGAAACCTGTTGAAGGAACGATTTTAACAGTTGCCAAAGACGCTTCTAAAGCAGGTGTAGAAAAAGCGGGACAAACTGATGATGTCATTGCAGTGATGGAAGCTGTTGTGAAAGAATCGATCGCTTCTTTAAAAAGAACACCGGATTTATTGCCGGTATTGAAAGAAGTAGGTGTCGTCGATAGCGGTGGTCAAGGCCTCGTTTATGTATATGAAGGCTTTTTAGCATGTTTAAAAGGGGAAGCGCTTCCTGAACGTTCATCTGTAGAGTCGATGGATGAACTCGTAAACGCTGAGCATCACCGCGGTGTTCAAGGATTTATGAATACGGAAGATATTGTATTCGGCTACTGCACAGAGTTCATGGTGAAGTTTGAAGACGAAAAAGTGAAAAAGCACCCGTTTGATGAAAGTGCTTTCCGCGAGGACTTAAGCAAATTAGGAGATTCGTTGCTAGTCATTTCGGATGATGAAATAGCTAAAGTACATATTCATACCGAACAGCCTGGAGAAGCATTGAATTATGGGCAGAAATTCGGCTCGCTCATAAATATGAAAATTGAAAATATGCGTGAACAGCATATTGCAATCGTCGGTGAAGATCATCATACTAAACCTTCAGTTGATAAAAAGGACAAGCATCCATATGCAGTCGTCACAGTAGCAATGGGGCCCGGAGTGGCAGATCTGCTAAGGAGTATAGGAGCATCTGTCGTTATTGAAGGCGGACAGACGATGAACCCATCAACAGAAGATATTGTAAAGGCGATTCAGGATGTAGAAGCTGAAAAAGTCATTATCCTTCCAAATAATAAAAATATTGTAATGGCTGCAAACCAAGCGGCTGAAGTTTTGGATATCGATGCGGCAGTCGTTCCTACAAAATCGATACCAGAAGGTTTGGCAGCAATATTAGCTTTCAATCCGGAAGCGACTGTAGAAGAAAACAGCCGTGTTATGTCTGAAGCTTCATCTCAAGTGAAGACAGGTCAAATCACTTATTCAATTAGAGATACATCTATCGATGGAATCGATATTCAGAAGGGCGACTTTATGGGGCTTTCGGGCAGCAAAATTATCGTATCCAACCCTTCGCTCGACGACGTCATGAAAACGTTGATCGATTCGCTAATAGATGAAGATGATGAAATAATTACAATCATTTATGGCGAAGATGTAAGTGAAGAACAAGCTGAAGCAATGGCAAATTACATTGAACAACAGCATGATCATATGGAAGTTGAGCTATACAACGGCAAACAACCACTATATCCTTTCATCCTATCGGTTGAATAAAAAACACGTCCTTTGAGACGTGTCAGACTGTAGACAAAGTATCTTTTTACTTTGTCTACAGTCCTTTTAAGGTTTGAGTCATGAGATAGGTGTTTGCCTATCTTGGCTTGAAAACGCTTGTCGAGGAAGGCAACCTCAGAACGCCATGTCCTAGAGGTGCCTTAATTTCTGCTAAGAGCGCAGAAATACGGCAAATCGAACCCTTCGCCGTTCGATTTGCAACGGTTGCATGACTCGCTTCATGTGAGCCCGCGCGAAGCGAAGACCCGAATAGAACTTAGGTTCATGAGGGGACGCGCGAAGGACAGGCAACCTAATTATACGTAATCGTAAAGGTGCCTTAATCTCTGCAAAGAACGCAGAAATTAAGGCAAATCGAACCCTCCGCTGTTCGATTCGCAGTATGCGAACGTTTGCCAACAAGCTGACACGTCCTTTGAGACGTGTTTTTTTATATTTCTATATGGACAGAGCTCGAGTCTTGCTTCGGAAAGAATGCATACTAAAAGAATAGCTTATCGAATCCTAATAGAGTTAATAGCCTATGAACAAATGTTTGTTTTTTGTTTTTTGTTTTTCATAGGGATGTATTGTAAAATAGACTAAGATATGAATTTGTATTTTATTGTTGAAATAGATAGGGAAAAGGGGGCAATGGCTTTGAAATTCAGATCGGTTTTTGAAATTATCGGTCCTGTTATGATCGGTCCATCTTCATCTCATACTGCTGGCGCAGCAAGGATTGGACTTGTTGCAAGAGACTTGTTCGGCAGGCAGCCTAAATGGGCGAAAATCCACCTTTATGGATCCTTTGCGGAAACTTATAAAGGACACGGGACAGACGTTGCGATCATAGGCGGACTGTTAGGATACGATACTTTTGATGAACGGATAAAGACGGCTTTCGAAGATGCGTCCGCCGCTGGAATGACGTTCGAATTTATACCAGAGGAAGAGGAAATGGACCATCCGAATACAGCTCGCATTCTAATCGGGGATGAAGAGGGCGATATGGAGCTTGTCGGCATTTCAATCGGTGGAGGAACGATGGAGGTCGTTGAATTGAACGGATTTCCGCTTCGGCTTTCTGGCCATTTCCCCGCATTGCTTGTCGTTCATAATGACCGGGCTGGCGTCATAGCGAACGTATCCAACGCAATAGCCGCTCAAGGGATGAATATTGCCCATATGGAAGTAGGCAGGAAAGAAAAAGGAAAAATGGCGCTGATGGTCATTGAGGTTGACCAAGTGCTGAATGATGAATTGATTAATGAACTGCAATCATTGCCTAATGTTACGCAAGTATCTACGTTGGCAAAATAAGGAGGAATCCGACAGATGGATGTTTTATTCAGCACTGTAAAAGAGCTTGTAGAGCTTGCTGAAACTCAAAGTAAACCGATTTCAGAAATAATGATTGAGCAAGAGATGCTCATAACAAAAAGAACGCGAGAAGAAATTGTTGCTCAAATGGAAAACAATTTGACAGTGATGGAAAATGCAGTTGAACAAGGATTGAAAGGTGTTAAATCGACGTCTGGCCTTACTGGTGGAGACGCTGTTCTTTTGCAAAAATATATAGAGTCCGGTAAATCGCTTTCGGGGGATCTCATTTTGGATGCGGTGAGCAAGGCTGTTGCAACGAATGAAGTGAATGCTGCTATGGGGATGATTTGCGCGACACCTACGGCAGGAGCTGCAGGTATCGTCCCTGGTACGCTTTTTGCAGTAAAGAATAAATTAAACCCGACACGTGAGCAAATGGTCAATTACTTATTTACATCAGGAGCTTTCGGTTTTGTCGTTGCGAATAACGCATCGATTTCCGGCGCTGCAGGCGGATGCCAAGCTGAAACTGGTTCGGCTGCTTCCATGGCGGCTGCAGCAATTGTGGAAATGGCAGGAGGAACTCCCCAGCAAAGTGCCGAAGCCTTTTCGATCGTTATGAAAAATATGTTAGGGCTTGTTTGTGATCCTGTTGCAGGGCTTGTTGAAGTGCCGTGTGTGAAAAGGAATGCGATGGGTGCGGCAAAAGCATTAGTCGGTGCAGATATGGCGCTTGCGGGCGTAGTCAGCAAAATTCCTACAGATGAAGTGATCGAAGCGATGCATCGTATAGGACAGCGGATGCCGGTTGAACTGCGAGAAACAGCAAAGGGTGGACTGGCTGCTACGCCGACAGGAAAGGCGCTCGAAGCTGAGATTTTCGGAAAGGATCGGGCGGTTCGTGACACGATCAATTCATGATCCGGTAACTGCATTAAAAGGAGTAGGTAAAGCTGCATCCGAACAGTTTCAAAAATTAGGCATTGAAACGATTAAAGATTTGATTTACACATTTCCTTATCGCCATGAGGATTTCAGGTTGAAGAATCTTTCAGAAACACCGCATGAAGAAAGAGTGACGATTGAAGGAAGGGTCGAAAGCGAGCCTTCCGTCCTTTTTTTAGGGAGAAACCGTTCAAGGCTGCAAATTCGACTTCTCGCTGGCAACCATCTTGTAAAAGCTGTGTTTTTTAATCAACATTATTTGAAGGACAGGCTGTCAATTGGAATGATCATTACAGTTACCGGAAAATGGGACAAAGGTCGGCAAGTTATTAATGTAAGCAGCTTCAATGAAGGGCCGAAAGTCAATCAGGCAGATTTTGAACCGATCTATAGCCTGAAAGGGGTCATGCATCAAAAAACGTTTAGGCGCCATATGAGAACGGCTTTGGATGTCGGGCTCGACCAATTTGAAGATACGTTGCCTGCCGTAATAAGAGATGCATACAAACTGCCTGCTATTGCTGAAGCTTTGGAAATGATCCATTTTCCGAATACTCCAAGCGATGTGAAGCATGCGAGAAGACGATTCGTCTACGAAGAATTATTGGCTTTTCAATTGAAGATGGTTGCATTGAAAAAGAATAGAAAAAAAGCGGAAAAAGGCTTGGAAATTCATTATGATTTAGATAAGTTAAAGTCATTCATTTCTACGCTTCCATTTGAACTGACAAATGCGCAAAAGAGAGTAGTTAATGAATTATGTGCTGAAATGAAAAGCCCGGTTCGGATGAATCGGCTCTTGCAAGGGGATGTTGGCTCTGGGAAAACAGTCGTCGCTGCCACTGCTTTATATGCTGCCATTACAGGCGGTTTTCAAGGGGCGCTTATGGCACCTACCGAAATATTGGCGGAGCAGCATGCTAATGCAATATCCGAGTGGCTCACTCCCTTTGGTGTAAGCGTCGCCTTTTTATCTGGATCGACGAAAGGGAAAGCGAGAAAAATTCTTTTAGAGCAACTTCGTTTAGGGGAAATTGATTTGCTAATCGGTACGCATGCTTTAATTCAGCCTGACGTCAGCTTTCAAAATCTTGGCCTCGTCATTACAGATGAGCAGCATCGATTTGGAGTTGAGCAGCGTCGTATTTTAAGGGAAAAAGGCATGAATCCCGATGTGCTATTCATGACGGCTACGCCAATTCCCCGGACATTGGCGATAACAGCATTCGGTGAGATGGATATTTCTATATTGGATGAAATGCCTGCTGGACGAAAAAAAGTTGAAACCTATTGGCTGAAGGAAGACTCTTTGTTGCCAGTTTTGAAAAGGATGGAAAAAGAATTGGCGGCTGGGCGTCAAGCGTATGTCATTTGCCCGCTCATCGAGGAATCAGATAAATTGGATGTTCAAAATGCTGTAGACGTCCACGCACAGCTAACATCTCATTTTAATGGACGCTATTCTGTCGGTTTAATGCATGGTCGATTGCACTCTGATGAAAAAGATCGAATTATGCGAGATTTCAGCGATGGCAAAATCGATTGTCTCGTTTCCACAACAGTAGTTGAAGTAGGGGTGAACGTACCAAATGCAACGTTCATGCTTATCTATGATGCAACGCGTTTCGGTTTAGCGCAGCTACATCAGCTAAGGGGGCGCGTCGGAAGGGGAGCGGATCAATCGTACTGTATTTTATTGGCTGACCCGAAAAACGAGGAAGGCAAGGAACGGATGCAGTCAATGACCGAAACGAACGATGGCTTCGTCTTGGCGGAAAAGGATCTTGAATTGAGAGGATCAGGAGACTTTTTTGGCAAGAAGCAAAGCGGTCTTCCAGAGTTTCAAATGGCTGATTTAGTCCATGATTACAAGGCTCTTGATACAGCAAGAAAAGATGCCGAACGATTGTTGGAATCGGATCAATTCTGGACAGACCCAGAATATCATTACTTAGTGAAGATTCTTGAACAATCAGGTGCACTTAGCCAGGATCGTATAGATTAAAAGCATCAAAACCTCGTAGAATCGAGGAGTTGATGCTTTTTATATTATTAATAATGATTCCCTTTCTTAATATTGCTGGTAGAAATTCGAAATGAATTATGATAATATACTGGTATTAGTACCAAGTGCTAATCCGGAAGGGTGAAACAATTGAGAATTCCAAAAAAGGATCGGCAACAGCAGCTTGGCCAGTTGCTTGAAGAAAATCCTTTTCTAACAGATGAAGAATTGGCTAAGCACTTTAATGTCAGTGTTCAGACGATTAGACTGGATCGATTGGAATGCGGGATCCCTGAGTTGCGGGAGCGCTTGAAATCGGTTGCTTCGAAAACGATCGAAGCAGAGGTGAAATCGCTTCAGTCCGATGAAGTGATTGGAGAGATTGTTGATATTGAGCTTGATGAACGCGCCATATCTATTTTCGATGTGACGGAAGATCATGTATTTCAACGGAATGGGATTGCTCGAGGACATCATTTATTCGCACAAGCGAATTCTTTAGCCGTAGCAGTGTTAGATGATGATTTGGCATTGACTGTTACATCCACACTCCATTTTGTGAAGCCTGTAAGGGCCGGCGATCGGGTAATTGCCCGTGCAACTGTGAACAAAGATCGCTCTACAGATAAAAGGACTTATGTTGAAGTCATTTCAACTGTAGAAAATGAAAAAGTATTCTCGGGAGATTTCCAGATGTACCGGAATACAGAAGGACAAGGCAGGAGGAGTAGAAAATGATAATCGCATTGGATGGTATGGGCGGAGATCATGCACCGAGAGAGATCATCGAAGGTGCGATAGAGAGTCTATCGGAATTTAATGATTTACATATACATATTTATGGAAATGAAGAAATTATGAAGCCTTATCTTACAAGACATGAAAGGCTTACTGTCGTTCATTGCACAGAAAAAATTGAACCGGATGATGAGCCTGTACGGGCAATCCGCAAAAAGAAAGATGCTTCGATGGTACGCATGGCGCAAGCTGTTAAAGACGGTGATGCAGATGCTTGTGTCTCTGCTGGCAACACAGGGGCTCTTATGGCAGCTGGGCTCTTTGTCGTTGGACGCATTAAAGGAATCGACAGGCCGGCTTTGTCGCCGACGTTACCTACAATAGGAGGACAAGGCTTCGTATTTTTAGACGTCGGAGCGAATGCGGATGCTAAACCGGCTCATTTGCAGCAATATGCCATTATGGGAAGTATTTACGCTGAGAAAGTACGGGGCATTGAAAAGCCGCGGGTAGGATTATTGAATATCGGAACCGAAGAAGGCAAAGGGAATGAACTGACTAAGTCAGCGTATGAACTGCTTTCATCAGCACCGATCAATTTCATAGGTAATGTTGAATCGAGAGAGCTTTTAAATGGTGTGGCAGATGTTATCGTTACAGATGGTTTCACCGGAAATATGGTGTTGAAAACAATTGAAGGAACGGCATCCGGATTCTTCTCAATGTTGAAGGAAGTTTATGGGGCTTCATTTAAAAATAAACTATCCGCTGCTTTGGTTAAAGATGGTTTGCGTGGATTGAAACGCAAGATGGACTATACGGAATATGGAGGCGCAGGTCTTTTTGGCCTCAATTCTCCAGTCATTAAGGCGCATGGATCTTCAAATGCCAATGCAATTTTGAATGCCATTAGGCAGGCGCGGACGATGGTTGAGTATGACGTATGCGGAACAATTCGAGAGACTGTGGGGGATGGAGAATGACAAAAATTGCTTTTTTATTTCCTGGACAAGGATCACAAACGGTTGGAATGGGAGTAGAACTATCAAAAAATGAAGAAAGCAGTGCATTTTTCAAGGAGGCAGATGAAGCGCTATCCTTTCAATTGAGCGACTTGATGGAAAATGGGCCGCAAGAAAAATTAACATTGACTTACAATGCCCAACCCGCACTCTTAACAGTAGGTGCTATGATTGCGGATAGACTAAAAGCTGAAGGTATTCAGCCTAATTATACTGCAGGTCATAGCTTAGGCGAATACACAGCACTTGTTGCTGCAGGCGTACTGTCATTTAAAGATGGTGTCTCTGTTGTTCATAAGCGTGGCCTGTATATGAATGATGCTGTGCCTGCAGGAGAAGGTGCAATGGCAGCAAT
The DNA here is from genome assembly GCF_042679045.1 of Sporosarcina contaminans. Classification (NCBI taxonomy): domain Bacteria; kingdom Bacillati; phylum Bacillota; class Bacilli; order Caryophanales; family Caryophanaceae; genus Sporosarcina; species Sporosarcina contaminans. The sequence goes on from NZ_JBHTLT010000016.1 coordinate 88,325, forward strand.
CTTAGGCATGGATGGCGATCAGCTAAAAGCAGTAACCGATGCGATTTCAGAGTCTGGAGGTGTCGTCCAGCCGGCCAATTTAAACTGTCCTGGGCAAATCGTTATTTCGGGCACGAAAGATGGCGTTGAAAAAGCTTGTGTTCAATTGAAAGAGGCGGGTGCCAAACGAGCAATACCTTTAGATGTCAGTGGGCCATTCCACTCTTCTCTCATGAAGCCTGCTGCGGAAAAATTATCTGCTGCTTTAGATGAAATCGATATGAAAGAAGCGGCTGTTCCTGTAATTGCGAACGTCAACGCTGAAGCTGTAGTAAATCCAGAGAAGATCAAAGAATTGTTAGTTGAACAATTGTATTCACCAGTTTTGTGGGAGGACTCAGTTAGAACGTTATTGGATTTAGGTGTGACACATTTCATTGAGTGCGGTCCAGGTAAAGTGTTATCGGGACTTGTGAAGAAAATTGACAGAAGTGCAACGATTTTCCCTGTCTATGACGAGAACACATTGGCAGCGGTCATTGAAGCCTCGAAAGGGTGGTTATAATGGGTAGATTTGAAGGTAAATCGGCGATTGTAACGGGTGCATCCCGAGGCATCGGTCGTGAGATTGCTATTTTGTTAGGAAAAGAAGGAGCGAAAGTTGCTGTTAATTACAGCGGAAGCAAAGAAAAGGCAGAAGAAGTCGTTGAATTGATCAAACAATCCGGTGGGGAAGCTTTTGCAATTCAAGCGAATGTTTCCGATGCGGAACAAGTGAAACAAATGATCGATGAGACATTGAAATCATTTGGTTCAATTGATATGCTCGTAAATAATGCGGGAATTACACGTGATAATTTGTTGATGCGCATGAAGGAAGACGAATGGGACGATGTCATGAACATCAATTTAAAAGGCGTATTCCTTTGTACAAAAGCTGTAACGCGCCAAATGATGAAACAACGCGCTGGGAAGATTGTCAACCTTGCTTCTATTGTTGGCGTCACCGGCAATCCGGGACAGGCGAATTATGTCGCTGCAAAAGCTGGTGTAATCGGTTTGACGAAGACGACCGCAAAAGAGCTTGCGACGAGAAATATTACCGTAAATGCGGTAGCTCCGGGTTTCATTACAACTGATATGACCGATGCTCTTCCTGAAGATATAAAAGAGCAAATGTTAGGTTCCATTCCATTAGGCAAATTAGGATCAGCCGAAGATGTCGCTGGAGCAGTAGCTTTCCTCTTGTCAGATGATGCGAATTATATAACCGGTCAAACGATTCATGTAGATGGTGGCATGGTGATGTAATTTTTCCGCATTTCTATTGTCCAGCTTCGGCGGCCAGGTGCTTGGGTCATAAGCCAGCACAGCTATGCGGCAAAAAACGCCGCTTCGCCGTTCTGTCTTACGCCTGTCGCACCTAAGCGGGCCGCCTACGCATTTCTATTGTCCAGTTTCGGGTGGCAGCCTCTCGGGTTGCTTCGGTCTTGAAGCATAAGGCGAAAAGCGCCTTATGTTCAAGCCCTCCAGCACCTGTCGAGGCTTACCGCCACCCTCCACATTTCATTGAGAGGAGGTGACTATGTTGTCAGTACTTGAACGTGTAACGAAAGTTGTTGTCGACCGTCTTGGTGTCGATGAAAGCGAAGTGAAACCTGAAGCTTCTTTCCGCGATGATCTTGGCGCAGACTCTTTGGATGTTGTTGAGCTTGTTATGGAATTGGAAGATGAGTTCGATATGGAAATTTCCGATGACGATGCTGAGAAAATCGGCACTGTTGGCGATGCAGTGAAATATATCGAAGAAAAAACGAACTAATGAAATTCTTATGAAATTCCCGTTGAGATGCTTTCAACCTGTCCATTCATTGATCAGGTTTGAAAGTATCTCTTTTCGGTTTTGCAAGTATCGCATGAACGATGTAAAATGAGAAGAACTATGGATTGAAAGGCAGAGTCGGCTATGAAAAATAAATGGCATTATAAAAATAGAAATTTCACACCAACATTACCCGTAGATATTCGCAATAAATTTGAACAGCTGCAAGCAGATTTGGACATTCGCTTTGAAAACAGCTCCCTTTTGTACAATGCATTTACCCATTCGTCTTTTGTCAATGAACATCGCAGAAAAAATTTTACTGACAATGAGCGGCTTGAATTTTTAGGGGATGCCGTTTTGGAGTTAGGTGTATCCCGTTATCTTTATGCAGCTGAGCCGAATATGAGCGAAGGTGAGTTGACAAAACTACGCGCTGCGATCGTATGTGAGCCTTCATTAGTCAAGTTTTCAAATGAGCTCAAGTTCGGAGAATATATTTTACTTGGCAAAGGAGAAGAACAAACAGGTGGAAGAATGCGTCCAGCGCTCTTGGCAGACGTGTTTGAAGCATTCATCGGAGCGTTGTTTTTAGATCAAGGGATGGAACCAGTTACAAAGTTCCTTGAAAAAGTTGTTTTCCCGAAAATCGGGGCCGGTACTTTTTCGCATGTGATGGATTATAAAAGCCGCTTGCAAGAAATCGTCCAGCAGGCGAATGAAGGCCATCTTAGCTATGAGATTGTCGAAGAGAAAGGTCCTGCGCATGCGAAAAAGTTTGTCACCGTCGTCCGGTTGGATAATAGGGAGCTTGGAATGGGAATTGGAAGATCGAAAAAAGAAGCAGAACAGGAAGCGGCTCGTCAGGCAATCCAGTTAATAGCGGATGATCGGGCCGAAGGGGAGAACTGATTGTGTTTCTAAAAAGAGTCGAGATTGTGGGGTTCAAATCATTTGCAGAACGGATTGGCATCGATTTTGTACCGGGGGTCACAGCAATCGTCGGTCCTAATGGGAGCGGCAAAAGCAATATTACAGATGCAATCCGGTGGGTGTTAGGCGAGCAATCCGCCAAGTCTTTGCGTGGAGCGAAGATGGAAGATGTCATCTTTGCAGGAAGCGATTCACGTAAACCGTTAAACTTTGCAGAAGTGTCGCTTATTCTTGACAATACAAATGGCTTGTTCCCTCTAGACTATACTGAGATCAGTGTCAGCCGACGAGTATTCCGTTCTGGTGAAAGTGTCTATTTACTGAATGGACAGCAGTGTCGCCTAAAAGACATTAACGATGTATTTATGGATTCAGGTGTTGGGAAAGAAGCTTTTTCAATCATTTCCCAAGGACGGGTCGATGAGATTTTGAATAGCCGTCCGGAAGATCGAAGAAGTATTTTTGACGAAGCAGCAGGCGTTTTGAAGTACAAAACGAGAAAGCGGAAAGCCGAACATAAGCTATTTGAGACGCAAGATAACCTAGACCGTGTTTTGGACATTTTAAAAGAGCTTGATAACCGTATTGAACCTCTCCGGCAAAATGCTGAAGCGGCTGAAAGGCATCAATATCTTTCAAGGGAAATTCGGGATGTGGATGTCCAATTATTGAATTTCGATGGTTCGAAATTAAGAGAAGAAATGCTTTTAAAAGCAGAGCAAATTGAATTGCGTCAATCTGAACAAGAACAAATGGAAAAGAAAATTTTGTTAACGGAGCAACAAGTAAATGCTACGAAAACGGAATTGAACAAGATTGATGAACAAATAAACCATTATCAGAAACAGCTTATCGAAATGAGCGCTGAAACTGAAAAATGGGAAGGGCGGCGCTTGCTTTCATTAGAAAAACGGAAAAATAGCGAGCAGCAAATAAACCGAATTGAAAATGAGCTATCGGCAGCGAAAAAAGAGAAAGAAGCATTATCCTTAAAATTAGAAAGCGCAGAAGCAATCGTAGCGACTACAACTTCAGAATTAGAAAAGCTACAAACAGAAATGAACGAGATTTCACAAATTTTAAAGCGCTCGGTAAAAGAGACCGAAGTGGAAATTGAAGAATTGAAGTCTAATTATATTGAACAGCTCAATGAAGAAGCGACATTACGCAGTGAGTTAAGGCATGTAGAGGAGCGGCTTGAAGGCGAAAAAACGTCTTCTGATCGTATTACTGAACAAACCGCTGTCCTTCAAAAGAAATTGTTGGAGCTGAACGCAGAACGTGAAGAACAGTTATCTGTCTTATCCGGATTGAAAAAGCGGAAGGAAGAGGTAGAGCTATCCTATCGAGAAGCGGATCGCCTGTATAATGAATCAGAGAAAGAATTGTCAGGACAGCAGCAAATGATGCATCAAGCATTGAATAAGCAGTCGGAAATGCAAGGAAGATTGCGTGCATTACAAAGCATGGAAGCGGATTTTTCTGGATTCTATTCAGGTGTCAAAGCGATATTAGTAGCTAAAAAAGAAGGAAGATTAGCAGGCATCGATGGAGCTGTAGCTGAATTGATCCATGTTGATGACCAATATATGAAAGCGGTTGAGACTGCTTTAGGCGGCGCAATGCAGCATATTATTACGCAAACGGAAAAAGAGGCGAGAAATGCAATTGCCTATTTAAAACAGCGGAATGCGGGCAGGGCTACTTTTTTGCCCCGTGATGTTATGAAATCGAGAACAATTCCGTATGCAACGATCCAAATTGCCGAAAGTCATCCAGAATTTGTCGGTACAGCAGATCGACTTGTGCAAACCGATTCCGAATTTAGAATTATAGCGGAAAATCTATTAGGAAATTCAATTGTTGCTAAAACGCTTGCAGGTGCTTCAGCAATTGCCAAATCGATCGGTTATCGCTACCGTGTCGTTACGCTTGATGGCGACGTCGTCAATGCGGGAGGTTCATTGACAGGAGGAGGGGCTAAAGGTCAATCATCCGTCTTTTCAAGAAAAGCTGAGTTGGAGACATTAACGAGCCAAGTGGAACGCATGGCTTCCTCGATAGAAATTGGGCATCGAAAAATTAGCGACTCTAAAATGGCTGTCGCAAAACATATGCACGAGAAAGATACGTATCGAAGCACCTTGGAAAGCTTACAAGTAGAAATGTCCACGATCGATGTGCGAATTCGTGAGTTAAATGTAGAAATTAGAACTGTTGAATCCGAAATTTCTGTAGCGGAAAACGGGCGAGCTGGTGCGCTGCATGTTGGTACAGAGTTGAACGACAGAAAAGAAAAACTGCTTCGTAGACATGGGGAAGTTAAAAAATCCCTTGTATCCATCCAAGCTGAAGTAGATACGCTTGAACGGTTAGCGGCGGATCGTCGGAATGAAGAGGCTGCGCTGCAAAATAAGCAGTCAGAACTGCGAGAGAAAACTGCGGTATTAAGGGAACAGAATGGACATCAGCTATCTACCATCCATGAGTTGAAGCAGTCTCTAACATTGACAGAACAAAAAATAAGCTCTTTGTTAGATGAGCAAGCACTTTATTCGGAAGATGAGATGGGTATTGATTTATCTCCAGAAGAAATAAATGCACGCATTGAAGAAGCTTCGAAAAGAAAGAAGGATATGGAAATTTCCTTAAACGAACAAAAAGGTAAAAGGGGAGAACTATCAGCATCCTTGGATCAATCCGAAAAAACATTATCGGATTTGCGTGCTGAATCTTCCAAGGCAGTCGGTTCTTTAAACGAGCTGCGTGTTGCTTTTTCTCGACTGGAAGTGAAGTATGAATCAATCACAAACCGTTTATTGGATGAATATGGATTGTATCCTGATTTTGATTCGGTTGAACAATTTGACGTGGAAGCGGCCCGAGTTAAGGTGGATTCACTAAAGGCGGAGTTGGAACAAATTGGACCAGTCAATCCGGGCTCGATTCAAGAATATAAAGATGTATCAGAGCGTCATGCTTTTCTAACTGAACAGCGGAATGATTTGATCGATGCGAAAAATACACTTAATGAAGCGATGGATGAAATGGATCGCGAGATGGAAATGCGGTTCAGTACGACATTCAATGCTGTTAAAAATAGATTCCACCTCGTTTTCAAAGAAATGTTTGGTGGCGGGGATGCAGATTTGATCCTAACACAGCCTGATAATCTACTTGAAACAGGTGTTGAAATTGTCGCAAGGCCACCTGGGAAGAAACTGCAAAACCTAAGTCTATTATCTGGTGGAGAACGTGCATTAACAGCAATCACTTTACTGTTTTCCATTATTGAAGTTAGACCTGTTCCGTTTTGCATATTGGATGAAGTAGAAGCTGCACTCGATGAGGCAAATGTCATCCGCTATAGTAGATATTTGAAAAAGTTCTCTGAGAGGACGCAATTCATTGTCATAACGCATCGAAAAGGCACGATGGAAGGAGCAGACGTCCTCTACGGCATAACAATGCAGGAATCAGGTGTATCAAAGCTTATATCCGTCAAACTATCCGAAATGCCCGCAGAAGTAATGAGTTGAAACAAAAGCGCAGGCAGCCTGCTAATCCCCGACAAGCGCTGGAGATTTTGAACTGGAAGACGTTTTTTGTCTTCCAATTCAAAATTGAAGCGACCTCGAGGGGATGGCTGCTGGAGCCTGGATGAAACAAAAGCGCAGGCAGCCGGATTCTATAGAATGAAAAGCCATATCGTTATGGATGTCGATGTATCGATGCAGATTCATTGGAAAAGTAAAAGGAGAGATTGAAATGTCTTTTTTTAAAAAGTTAAAAGAGAAAATTACTGGAACAAATGAGGCGGTATCGGAAAAATTCAAGGAAGGTTTGGCGAAAACTCGTGATTCCTTTACATCTAAAGTGAATGACTTAGTCGCTCGTTTCCGTGAAGTGGACGAAGAATTTTTCGAGGAATTGGAAGAGCTTCTATTGCAAGCTGACGTTGGTGTTGAAACGGTAATGGAGTTAATCGACCAATTAAAGTTTGAAGTTCAAAGGAAAAATATTAAAGATACTGCCGGCATTCAATCCGTCATTTCCGAAAAGCTCGTAGAAATTTATAGAGCTGGCGAGGAATTAGATACTGAATTGAATATGCAAGATGATTTGACAGTAATTTTAATGGTTGGTGTCAATGGAGTCGGCAAGACGACGACAATCGGCAAATTGGCGGCTCGTTTCAAAAGTGAAGGAAAAACAGTTATGTTAGCAGCAGGCGATACGTTCAGAGCGGGAGCAATCGACCAGCTTGTTGTATGGGGTGAACGGGTAGGCGTAGAAGTGATCAGGCAGTCGGAAGGATCTGATCCGGCCGCAGTAATGTATGATGCGATCCGTGCGGCAAAAAATAGAAATGTCGATGTTTTAATCTGTGATACTGCTGGCAGATTGCAAAATAAAGTAAATTTAATGAATGAGCTTGAAAAAGTGCATCGTGTCATCGGAAAAGAAATTGAAGGCGCTCCACACGAGGTGCTATTGGCATTGGATGCAACAACTGGTCAAAACGCGTTAATCCAAGCAGAAACGTTTAAAGAAGCGACGAACGTAACTGGAATTGTATTGACGAAATTAGACGGAACAGCGAAGGGCGGCATCGTACTTGCAATCCGCAATAAATTGAATATCCCAGTTAAATTTGTCGGTCTTGGTGAAGGAATGGATGATTTACAGCCGTTCGATCCAGAAAAATATGTTTACGGATTGTTTGCAGAAGGCTTGGAATTGGAAATGAAGGAAGAGGAATGATGCTTCTTTTAACATCTTTGCGGTTCTAATAAAGACAAGTAAAATTACTTGACACTTAATGTGCGGCATTATAAGATGACATGGGGAGGCGAGGTTATGATGCTTGAAAAAACGACGCGCATAAACTTCCTCTATGACTTTTATCAGACGCTGTTGACTGACAAGCAAAGAATATATATGCAGTTGTACTACTTGGATGACCTGTCCCTCGGAGAAATTGCTGAGGAATATGGCGTTTCAAGACAAGCTGTCTATGACAATGTCCGGAGAACAGAAGCGATGTTAGAAGATTATGAAGCGAAATTGAAACTCTTTTCGAAATTTCAAAAAAGGGTGGAAATCGTTGAGCAGCTCGAACAAATTGTAACTGGCGATGACGATCAATCCAAAGAAGTGCGGGCATTGCTTACCGCATTAAAAGATCATGAGTAGGGGGGGTCTATGCATGGCATTTGAAGGTTTAGCCCAGCGCCTGCAAGGGACGCTTCAAAAAATTACGGGCAAAGGAAAAATTAGCGAAGCAGATGTAAAAGAGATGATGCGTGAAGTCCGTTTTGCGCTGATCGAAGCGGACGTCAACTTGAAAGTTGTAAAAGAATTCGTCAAAACCGTTAGTGAGCGCGCTGTCGGGCAAGATGTCATGAAAAGCTTGACGCCTGGCCAGCAAGTGGTCAAAATTGTCCAAGATGAATTGACGAACTTAATGGGCGGAGAGCAAAATCCGATACAGTTTGCGAGAAAGTCACCTACCGTCATTATGATGGTAGGTCTTCAGGGGGCCGGTAAAACGACGACGACAGGAAAGTTAGCAACAGTGCTGCGTAAACGGCATAATAAAAAACCGCTATTAGTTGCTGCGGACGTCTATCGACCAGCTGCTATTCAGCAATTGCAAACTCTTGGCAAACAACTTACGATGCCGGTATTTTCACTCGGTACGGATGTTTCGCCTGTCGAAATCACCCGTCAAGCGCTATCAGAAGCTGAAAAGGAACATCATGATGTTGTCATCATTGATACGGCTGGCCGTTTGCATGTCGATGAAGAGTTAATGCAAGAACTGAAAGACATTAGGGAATTGAGCAAACCGGATGAAGTTTTCCTTGTAGTTGATGCGATGACCGGCCAAGATGCTGTCAATGTTGCTAAGTCTTTTGATGATGCAATCGGCATTACAGGAGTCGTTTTGACGAAGCTCGACGGGGATACTCGAGGCGGGGCTGCATTGTCCATCCGTTCTGTAACGCAAAAACCGATTAAATTTGTCGGTATGGGCGAGAAAATGGATGCCTTGGAACCGTTCCACCCTGAACGTATGGCTTCAAGGATTTTAGGTATGGGCGACGTTATGTCTCTCATTGAAAAAGCGCAGGCGAATGTTGATGAGGAGAAGGCGAAGGAACTTGAAAAGAAATTCCGCACGCAAACCTTCACATTGGATGACTTTTTGGATCAACTGCAGCAAGTGAAAAAAATGGGTCCGCTTGATGAATTATTGAAAATGATGCCTGGTTTCAATAAAATCAAAGGTCTTGAAAATGCTCAAGTCGATGAAAGTCAAATGGGCCGGGTAGAAGCGGTCATTTATTCTATGACGATTGAAGAGCGCACAACACCTGAAATCATTAATGCGAATCGTAAAAAAAGGATTGCCAAAGGTTCAGGCACATCGATTCAAGAAGTGAACAGGCTTTTAAAGCAATTTGATGAAATGAAGAAAATGGTTAAGCAAATGACCAATATGCAAACAAAAGGGAAAAAGAAAATGAAAATGCCAGGCTTCGATTCATTTTTCAAATAAGCAGCGTACGCTTTTATTTATCCCTAGTTGAATTTTGAATAGCAAATCGGCTTATAGCGATGAAAGGTAAAGTGAAATTGGCCATTTTCTATGGCGAATTCATTTTATAGTAGGTGTTAAGAAAAAACACTTTACAAACATAAGAAACCTTGATAATATACTATCTTGTGTGAAACTATTCGGAGGTGCAAGTAAAAATGTCAGTAAAAATTCGTCTTAAACGTATGGGAGCAAAGAAAACTCCTTTTTATCGTATTGTTGTAGCAGATTCACGTTCACCACGTGATGGCCGTCAAATCGAAACAGTAGGTACGTATAACCCACTTACAAAACCTGCAGAAGTGAAAATCGATGAAGAATTGGCTCTTAAATGGCTTCAAAATGGTGCGAAACCATCTGATACAGTTCGTAACCTGTTCTCAGAGCAAGGCATCATGGAGAAATTCCATAACGCAAAATACGGTAAGTAAGTTGAACCAATCGGGCATTCAAAGACATAACGGATGCTCGATTGATTGCAAATGAACGCATGTTATACGTAAAGTCTTACTGCCCGTAGATACGGGATAATCAGGAGGGGTGTACATGAGGCAGCTGATCGAAACGATTGTAAAACCATTAGTCGATCATCCGGAAGATGTTCGGGTCGATAAAGATGAACAAAATCATCGTATCACTTACAAACTTTCCGTCAATCCTGTAGATATGGGGAAAGTGATCGGAAAACAAGGGCGTGTAGCAAAAGCGATTCGCACCATTGTTTATTCAGCGGCAGGCAGTCACCACGGCAAAAGAGTTTACTTAGATATAGTCGATTGAAAGGGAGGGCCCACCTAAGTCCTTCCTTTTTTGTTTACATGTGTGGAACAATCCTATATTCTGCTTAGAAAGGATGGTGTGCAATATGCAATGGTTCAATGTAGGAAAGATTGTAAATACGCACGGTATCCGGGGGGAAGTCCGGGTGATTTCGAGGACTGACTTTCCAGAAGAAAGATACGCGGTGGGCAATGAATTGACGCTCTTTCTCCCGGATGGGAAAAAGCCGATCCGTTTAATTGTTGCAAGTCATCGTAAGCATAAAAACTTTGACTTGCTTACATTCGAAGGACACCCGAATATTAATGATGTTGAAAAATATAGAGATGGCATATTGAAAGTGTCTGAAGAGCAATTGGGCGAGTTGGAAGAAGGGGAATTTTATTACTACGAAATTATCGGCTGTGAGGTTTATACAGAAGCGGGCGAATTGATTGGGAAAGTGACTGAAATTCTTGAAACAGGGTCGAACGACGTTTGGACAGTTACACCTCAAACGGGAAAGCCGCATTATATACCGTATATTGATGACGTCGTAAAGGCAATTGATATTGAAAATAAAAAAATTGTCATCGATCCGTTGGAAGGGCTTCTTTCATGATGAAAATTGACGTACTATCCCTATTCCCGGAAATGTTTGAAGGTGTGTTGCATTCTTCCATTATGAAAAAAGCACAGGAAAACGATGCGGTCTCCTTTCATGTCGTGGATTTCCGGGAGTACTCCGGGAATAAGCATAAGAAAGTAGATGATTATCCGTATGGCGGCGGTGCGGGAATGGTTCTAAAACCAGAACCGCTTTTTGCGGCAGTTGAAGATTTGACGAAAGGGACGGAGAAAAAGCCTCGTATTTTACTTATGTGTCCCCAAGGGGAACGCTTCGACCAGAAAAAAGCGGAAGAGCTCTCAGGTGAGGACCATATCGTTTTCCTATGTGGCCATTATGAAGGGTATGACGAGAGAATCCGCGAATACTTAGTTACCGACGAACTCTCAATCGGCGATTTTGTATTGACAGGTGGAGAGATTGCCGCAATGGCGATGATCGACAGCATTGTCCGGTTATTACCGAATGTATTAGGAAATTCAGATTCTCCCGTGTTAGATTCATTTTCGACAGGGCTTTTAGAGCATCCGCAATATACGAGGCCGGCGGATTTCAATGGGATGAAAGTTCCGGATGTACTTTTATCGGGGAACCATGCCGAAATTGAAAAATGGCGACAGGAGCAATCTTTACTTCGTACATTTCATCGGCGCAAAGACTTGTTAGACGTTGCACCTTTAACTGATCATCAGAAAAGGTTGTTGGAGCAGTTGAAAGCAGAAAAAAATTAACAGATTATCTTGCGAAGGCTTGTCGTTTATGGTATGATCTACTATGTGCTTCTATGGAGTACATATGACTGATGTTCCGCTGCAAAGGCAAGAGATGCAAGAGCATCTGTGGAGAAGGAGAGAAAATCATGCAAAACATTATTGCAGAAATTACAAAAGATCAGCTTCGTACTGATCATCCAGATTTCCGTCCTGGGGACACTGTCCGCTTGCACGTGAAAATCATCGAGGGTACACGTGAGCGTATCCAAATTTTCGAAGGTGTCGTCATTAAACGTCGTGGAGGCGGAATCAGTGAAACATTCACAGTCCGTAAAATCTCTAACGGTGTAGGCGTTGAACGTACATTCCCTGTACACACACCAAAAATCGCTAAAATCGAAGTGACACGCCGTGGTAAAGTACGCCGTGCGAAATTGTACTACCTTCGCAGCCTACGCGGAAAAGCCGCTCGTATCAAAGAAATCCGATAATATCCAAACAGCGGGGAGCAATCCTCGCTGTTTGTCTTTTTACTGAATCCGATTATACATAAAAATGGGGGCCTATTTTTGGTCTCCTTTCTTTTTGCCTCAAATATGAATAGACTGTACAATAGGGATAGTAGTTTGGCGGGAGGCTTCAGTGAATGGACGAAAAAAAGAAAAAGAATGAAACTTATGAATGGATTAAAGCTTTATTGATCGCGTTTGGGCTTGCTGCGGTCATTCGCATCTTTTTATTTACTCCGATCGTCGTCGATGGCATTTCAATGATGCCGACATTAGAACATGGAGATAAGATGATTGTCAATAAGATCGGTTATACGTTAGGTAAGCCTGAACGGTTTGATATCGTTGTGTTCCATGCTCCAGAACAGAAGGATTATATTAAACGGGTGATCGGGCTTCCGGGCGATACAGTCGAATATAAAGATGATGTTTTGTATATTAACGGTAAGCCATACGACGAACCGTATTTGGAACAATATAAGAAAACCGTGAACGATGGCCCTTTGACTGAAGACTTCGTGTTAGAGGATAAAATAGACAGTGATACAGTGCCGGAAGGACATGTATTCGTCATGGGCGATAATCGACGAAAAAGTAAAGACTCAAGACATATCGGAGCAGTAGCGATCGATGAAATTATCGGTAGTACAAAATTCGTGTTTTGGCCGATTAAAGACTTCGGTATTGTCAAGTAAAGAAAGGACGGGATAGTGATGACTATCCAATGGTTTCCAGGCCATATGGCCAAAGCGAGACGTGAAGTGACTGAGCAACTGAAATTAGTTGACATCGTTTTTGAATTGATTGATGCCAGGCTCCCTTTATCGTCGCGCAATCCGATGATTGATGAAGTAATACAACAAAAACCGAGACTGCTAATATTAAATAAAATGGATTTAGCAGATAGTAAAGAAACAGAACGATGGATTCATTACTTTGAAAAAGAGGGCATTCCTGCAGTTGCCATCAATTCGTTTGAAGGAAAAGGGCTTGCAGCAGTAACGAAAGCAGCGAAGGAAATCCTAACACCTAAAATAGAAAGAATGAAAAAGCGAGGCATTCGCCCTGGAGCGATTCGGGCAATGATTGTCGGCATACCAAATGTCGGGAAGTCAACGCTCATTAACCGGTTGGCAAAGAAAAATATCGCTAAAACAGGAAATAAGCCAGGTGTAACGAAGGCGCAACAGTGGATTAAATTTGGGAAAGAATTAGAACTGTTGGATACACCGGGAATTTTATGGCCGAAATTTGAAGATCAGGCGGTCGGATACAAATTGGCTTTAACTGGTGCAATAAAAGACACGGTCGTCAACATGGAAAATTTGTCTGTTTACGGCCTGCGTTTCTTAGAAAAACATTATCCAGAAAGGCTTTTAGAAAGATATGGCATTCGTGAAATTGGCGAGGACATTTTGTCGGTTTTCAATAAAATCGGTGAAGATCGTAAAGCGTACACCCAAGGAGGAGAGATTGACTACGACAAAGTCGCGGAGTTGATCATCCAAGATATCCGCAATGAGCACCTTGGCAAATTAACATTTGATTTTACAAACGAAATAGAAGAACAGGTCGATGGGGTCGTGGAATAATCCATGACAATCGGCCTTTTCTATTTATGAAAAGGCAAAATCTCCATAATCTGACCGATATAAAGTGTAACGTGATAGTACTTACATATTAAAAATAGATCATACATAGGTGATGGCAGTGAAAACAGTGAAAGAAATATCGAATGCATTAAAAAAAACATTGGAAATGATGCCATGGATAGAAGAGTTGGCAGCTGATGAAAGAGCGGGTGTTCAGACTGCACTAAAGAGGTGGCACCGCGAGAATGAAAAAAGAAAGCGAAAATTAATTGCTTATGAAGAAAAGAAATCGTTTGATAAGCAATTTAAACGCTTTGCAGGAGATTTGGTTGCGGGAATTGATGAGGCAGGAAGAGGACCGTTGGCAGGACCGGTTGTATGTGCGGCGGTTATATTACCTGAAGATGCACAGGAACTTATCGGTTTAGACGATTCTAAAAAAATATCGAAAAGTGAAAGAGAACGTTATGCAGCTATTATTCGTGACATAGCGGTCAGCTACGCGGTACATATTCAATCGGCACGGCGCATAGATGAACTCAACATTTACGCTGCGACGAGGGAGTCGATGGAAAGAACTGTTGAACAGCTGCCAATAAAACCAGACATTGTCATAGCGGATGCGATGCAATTAACTGTTAGCTGTCCATCCGAAGCGATTATTAAAGGAGATGCACAAAGCTTGGCAATTGCTGCTGCATCGATTTTAGCGAAAACAACCCGTGATCATTTAATGGACGAGTTGGATAATGAATATCCAATGTACAAGTTTAAAAACAATGCGGGCTACGGAACAGCGGATCACCTTGAAGCGTTATACATGCACGGCCCTTGTGAACATCATAGGAAAACGTTCGAACCGATCAAATCTATGCTGAAAAGGAGGGAGGCCGATGAGCCATCCTTTAATTCCGAATTTGACAACTATCCAATCAACAAATAGCAGTTCATCTCCGCTCGTATTGCGGGAAGGGCAAATGTTCCATGGTCAAATTAAGCAGCTATTCCCAGGCCAGATGGCAGAAGTGCAAATTGGCGGACAGCGATTGATTGCCAAATTAGAAGTGCCGATGAAAGCGGGTGATTCTTATTACTTTCAAGTAAAGTCAACAGAACCCGAACTACAACTGAAAATGATTTCAGGACCACTCCGGACAGATGAAAGTTTATCACGGCAGCTGTCATCCTTATTGGAATCAATGCAATTGCCAAAGACATCGGAAATGCAAAGTTTATTAAACTACGTCTTAAAGCAGAAACTGCCAATTTCGCGAGACAATTTATTAGAAGCAGAGAAATTGCTGAAAACAGTTCCAGCTGCACTTCGCAACGAAGCATTGTCAGCGATACACAAGTTATTGGACATGAGATTGCCATTGACGATCAACCACTTCAACTCTTTAATTGGTGTTGAGACGAGGGAAGGCTTGCATCATCTCATTGCGGCTTTATCTAAAGCGCTAAATAATGAGAATGCTTTGTCAGAACAAGCGAAATCGCATCTTTCTTCCCTCCTGAATGGGATGGGGAAACAAACTGATCAAGCAGTTGAACGTTCGATTATTGCAAATGCGTTAAACAAGTTGTTAGAAACTTCTGTGGGAAGAGAAGAGCGATTTGCAGTTTTGCAGTTGCTTAAGCAGGCAGGCGTATTGCCAATAAGAACATCGCTTGCAAACTTGCCGTCAGTTATTCATGAAATGATGGGAGACATACCAACACAGCGCGATAAACAATCGAATGAACAGCAACTCCCCTCTCGAAACAACGCTTTGCTAAGAAATATATTTGAAAACGCTTCGCCGACTGTGCACAAAGTGATTCAAGATTGGGCGGCGTTCAATGGAAAAGCCAATATTGCTGAGCAGGCAGCCCGTATTTTAGCTTCGATCCGACAAACGATTGAAAATGCCAATGATATTCCGGCTAAGCAAAAAACAGAATTACTAAATGCACTTCATAAGCTCTCAAATGCCTCGACAGCCTCTTTAAAGGAGAGTCCGGAAGTTAGGCAAATCAGTGTGCTTATAGCTAAGTTAAGTGCAGTAGATGCAGTTTTGAAGCCATTCCAATCATCTGTCTTCCTTTCGGAAAGACAAACGCAGGATCACTTGCATTTTTTAACCAGAGAAGCTGCAGACCAAGCTGCATCGATTCGGCAATTGGCCCAACAGTCTTCATCACCAATCGTAAAAGACATCATGCAAAGTGCTCAAGCTGCTGTAGATACTGCGATTGATGGCAAAATTATAAGAGAAGCTATGCGATCAATTATTACTTCTATGGGCTTCAACTATGAAGCGTCATTAGCTGGAAAAGAAGCGGATTTTGATCGATTGTCTGCGGCCTTAAAACCTCAGTTAATCCTTCTTTCGCAAGATCAGTCGGTTTCACCGCAGTTAAGGGAAGTTGCCGAACAGCTACTCTTTCGGATGAATGGACCGATGATGCAATCTGGAGAAGTCGGTCATAACCAGCAAATTGTCATGCAATTGCCGTTAGAATTTTTAGGGAAACGGATTGACGCTACATTGCAATGGAATGGCCGAATGAAAGAAGATGGAAAAATCGATGCAGATTATGCAAGAATATTATTCTATTTAGATCTTCAATCACTTGAGAAGACAATTGTCGATATGGTAGTGCAAAACCGGATCATCTCTATCACAGTTTTTAATGCGGATGAATCGATTAAACAGATTGGAATGCCGATCGTAGAAAGGCTTAAAAAAGGACTGTCAGAAATTGATTATCAATTTTCGGGCATCTTTTTCAAGAATTTTGAGGAGCATGGAAAAAAAGCGAGTGAACGTTCCAATAAAAGGATTCCCGAACGTGAAGGGGTTGATTTTCGCATATGATCGAAAGAAAAAATGTCAGAAAAGAGGCAGTAGCGCTATCATATGATCCAACTTCCGGGGAATCTCCGAAAGTAATCGCAAAAGGAAAAGGGAAAATTGCTGAAAATATATTAAAGAAAGCAGAAGAACACGATGTACCCATTCAGGAAGACCCAACTTTGGTAGAATTATTAGGGCAGCTGAATATTGACGAAACGATACCAGAGCAGCTATACCAAGCTGTAGCTGAAGTATTCGCATTTATTTACCAAGTGGACCGCGAGCATAGATTAAGAAAAAATAAAGAGAAACATGACGAAGTTTGACATTTTTTATAGGATTCTCGACATACAAATGTGGACATAATTTGACATCTTTACTACAATAGATACGGCAGTAAATTATGAGCTACAAGTTCGATTGGAGGATGTAAGATGAATATCCATGAATATCAAGGAAAACAGCTGCTTAGAGAATATGGCGTTGCTGTTTCAAACGGTCGGGTCGCATTCTCTCCCGACGAAGCTGTAAGTGCAGCAAAAGAGCTCGGAACAGACGTAATTGTCGTTAAAGCGCAAATCCACGCGGGTGGCCGCGGGAAAGCTGGCGGCGTCAAAATCGCAAAAAATCTTGACGAAGTCCGCGAATATGCAAAAGAGCTTCTTGGCAAAACACTTGTTACCCACCAAACAGGTCCGGAAGGAAAAGAAGTAAAACGTCTTCTTATCGAAGAAGGGTCAGATATTAAAAAAGAATACTATATTGGCCTTGTTGTAGACCGTGCGACAGATCGCGTAACTTTAATGGGATCAGAAGAAGGCGGAATGGACATCGAAGAAGTTGCGGAAAAAACGCCTGAAAAGATTTTCAAAGAAGTAATCGATCCAGTAGTCGGTTTGACTGGCTTCCAAGCGCGACGCATGGCATTCAACATGAACATCCCGTCACATCTTGTAAACAAAGCGGCGAAATTCATGACTGGTCTTTACCAAGTGTTCTCTGAAAAAGACGCTTCAATCGTAGAAATCAACCCGTTGGTCGTTACAGGTGACGATAATGTTTTAGCGCTTGATGCGAAATTCAATTTTGATGATAATGCATTGTATCGCCATAAAGACATTGTCGAATTACGCGATTACGATGAAGAAGATCCAAAGGAAATCGAAGCGTCCAAGTATGACCTGAGCTATATCTCTCTTGATGGAAATATCGGCTGCATGGTCAATGGTGCTGGACTTGCGATGGCTACGATGGATACAATCAACTACTACGGCGGATCACCGGCCAACTTCCTTGACGTTGGGGGCGGCGCTACAGCTGAGAAAGTTACAGAAGCGTTCAAAATCATCCTTTCCGATGAACATGTAAAAGGCATTTTTGTAAATATTTTCGGTGGAATTATGAAATGTGACGTAATCGCAGAAGGTGTTATTGCAGCTGCGAAAGAAGTAGGCCTTGAAGTTCCACTTGTTGTCCGTTTGGAAGGAACAAACGTAGACAGAGGTAAAGCGCTATTGAACGAATCCGGTTTAAATATCATCGCTGCTGACACAATGGCGGACGGTGCACAAAAGATTGTTGAACTCGTAGGCTAAGAAAGGCAGGGACAAACGATGTCAATTTATATTAATAAAGATACAAAAGTGATTGTACAAGGTATTACAGGCTCAACAGCACTTTTCCATACAAAGCAAATGCTTGAATACGGCACAAAAATTGTCGGCGGTGTTACACCTGGAAAAGGTGGTACTGAAGTTGAAGGAGTACCTGTTTTCAATACAGTCGAGGAAGCTGTAAAAGCTACAGGAGCAAACGTTTCTGTCATCTATGTGCCAGCTCCGTTTGCAGCAGATGCTATTATGGAAGCTGTAGATGCTGAATTGGATATGACAATCTGTATTACAGAGCATATTCCTGTTCTTGATATGATTAAAGTGAAGCGTTATATGGAAGGCAAAAAGACTCGACTTGTCGGTCCGAACTGCCCAGGCGTCATTACAGCTGATGAATGTAAAATTGGTATTATGCCAGGATATATTCATACGAAAGGCCATGTAGGCGTTGTTTCACGTTCTGGAACTTTAACTTATGAAGCAACACACCAATTGAGCCAAGCTGGAATCGGCCAAACGACAGCTGTCGGAATCGGCGGAGACCCTGTAAATGGTACAAACTTCATTGATGTTCTTAAAGAATTCAATGAAGACCCTGAAACGTACGCGGTCGTCATGATCGGTGAAATCGGTGGTACTGCAGAAGAGGAAGCAGCTGAATGGGTGAAAGCGAACATGACAAAACCTGTTGTTGGCTTCATCGGTGGACAAACTGCACCTCCAGGAAAACGTATGGGCCATGCGGGTGCGATCATTTCAGGCGGGAAAGGTACAGCTTCTGAAAAAATCAAAGCTATGAACGCTGCAGGCATTGAAGTAGCAGATACACCTTCCGTAATCGGCGAAACACTTATTAAAGTGTTGAAAGAAAAAGGCTTATACGAAAAATGTAAAACACATTAATTAATAGGATCATTTTTTACAAAATGACCGTGTCGATAAAGATGCAGCATGTTCATGTTGCATCTTTATTCACATTGATAGGAGGCTGAAAATGAACTATACAAACTTCGACAGGAAGTTAATGGCATTGCACTATGCTCATCCTGTACCATACAATCGTTTAAAAAAATTGGTGGATGCAGACCCCCGGCTCGACCAACTTTTTGCATACAATCCGTTCCAGTTGTCGGAGCTATTAAATATTTCCTTTCAACAAGCAAAACTACTGCATGAAAAACTTTCGAAATGTGCAAACACCCCCTTTGCACAATTGTACGAACAACAACTGATTATCCCTCTACCTTACTCTCACTCAAACTATCCAGAAGCGTTGCGAAAACTTATTGATCCCCCAGCTGTTTTATATATAAAGGGCGACATTTCATTGCTGCAAATAAGGACGAAAATCGCGATTATTGGTTCGCGTAAAGCGACTGATTATTCAAGGAAAGCAATGTCATACATTGTTCCGCCGCTCGTTCAAAATGGCATTGCCATCGTATCCGGGCTTGCGAAAGGAGCTGATACGATGGCGCATGAAGCAGCGCTTTTATATGGAGGGAAAACGATTGCCATCTTAGGTCATGGATTTTTTCATTTATACCCGAAAGAAAACGAAAAGATAGCGAAAACATTATCTAAAGAGCATTTGCTTCTCACAGAATATCCGCCTTATCTATCACCTGCCCGTTGGACATTTCCGATGCGCAATCGGCTCATTAGCGGTTTCTCAGATGCTGTCATCATAACAGAATCGGAAGAAAAGAGCGGCACAATGAGCACAGTTGAGCATGCACTCGATCACGGAAAGGATATATACGCCGTTCCGGGACCGATTACATCGTCTTTGTCCTTTGGTCCGAATAAGTTGATCGAAGAAGGGGCAAAGCCGATTTGGAATGGGTTTCAACTGTTTGAGCATACGTTGTAGAATGATGCCGAAAAACCTCCTTATGTTGAAAAGGTTGATTTTAATTCAAATCTGTTATACATTTTGCAACAGATATTCTTTTGAGTTCGAGTTCACAAGTAGCGTGATAAAAATAAGGCGCATTGTGAATAAATAGGGAACCTCTATGAGGAGGAACAAAGTTAATGGCAGATTATTTAGTAATAGTGGAATCGCCTGCAAAAGCGAAAACAATTGAGCGCTACTTAGGAAAAAAGTATAAAGTGCGTGCCTCCATCGGGCATTTGCGTGACCTTCCAAGAAGCCAGATGGGCGTGGATACGGAAAATAATTATGAACCGAAGTACATTACCATCCGAGGAAAAGGACCAATATTGCAAGAGTTGAAGAAAGAAGCTAAAAAGGCTAAAAAAATCTTTTTAGCGGCTGACCCCGATAGAGAAGGAGAAGCGATTGCTTGGCATTTGGCTAATCAGCTATCCATCGACATCGAATCAGATTGCCGAGTCGTGTTCAATGAAATTACGAAGGATGCTATTAAGGAGTCGTTCAAGCATCCAAGACCGATTGATATGAACCGGGTCGATGCCCAACAAGCGAGAAGGATATTGGACCGGCTTGTCGGCTACAATATAAGCCCGATTTTATGGAAAAAAGTAAAGAAAGGTTTATCTGCCGGCCGGGTCCAATCAGTCGCATTACGGCTCATCATCGATCGGGAAAATGAAATTAAAGTGTTTGTGCCTGAGGAGTATTGGAGTATAACGGGCCAGTTTACAAAGGATGGCAAAAAGTTTGAAGCGTCTTATTATGGCGATGCGAAAAAAAAGCTCAAACTTGAAAACAAAAAACAAGTCGATGAAGTATTGTCTAAAATGGCAGGAGACCAATTCGAAATTGTAAACCTCGTCAAGAAAGAAAGAAAACGGAATCCTGCACCCCCATTTACAACTTCGTCTTTGCAACAAGAAGCTGCACGTAAGTTGAATTTCCGTGCAAGAAAGACGATGATGCTTGCGCAACAACTCTATGAAGGGATTAATATCGGCAAAGAAGGAATTGTCGGTTTAATCACCTATATGCGTACCGATTCAACGAGAATTTCAGAAGGTGCAAAGGAAGAAGCGATGTCGTTCATCGGCACAATGTATGGCAAGGAATTCATTGCCACATCAAAAGTGAAAGCGAAGGAATCTTCAAATACACAGGATGCCCATGAGGCAGTGAGACCGACTTCAGTAATGAGGCCTCCAGAATCAATGAAACCGTATTTATCGAGAGATCAGCTCCGATTATACAAATTGATCTGGGAAAGGTTTGTTGCGAGTCAAATGGCGCCTGCTATTTTGGATACAGTCACTGCTGATTTGATGAGTGGCGAAGTGAGATTCAGAGCAACAGGTTCCGAAGTGAAATTCCCTGGTTTCATGAAAGTGTATATTGAGGGAGAGGACGATAAGGAAGAGGAGAAAGAAGGCATTTTACCTCCGCTTGAGCAAGGGGAGAAGGTAACGAGCAGTCAAATTGATCCGAAACAGCATTTTACTCAGCCACCTCCACGTTATTCTGAAGCCCGGCTCGTTAAAACTTTGGAAGAGTTAGGGATTGGCAGACCATCCACATATGCTCCGACATTGGATACAATACAAAAGCGGGGATATGTAACTTTGGATGCAAAGCGATTTGTACCTACTGAATTAGGTGAAATTGTCCATCAGGCAGTTAACCAATACTTCCCTGACATCATTAATATCGAATTTACAGCTGAAATGGAAAAGAACTTAGACGAAGTAGAAGAGGGCAATATCGGATGGGTTCAAGTCATTGATGAGTTTTATAAGGAATTTGAAAAAGATGTTAAAGTTGCAGATGAAGAAATGGAGAAAATTGAAATAAAAGATGAACCTGCTGGTGAAGATTGTGAAATTTGCGGTTCACCAATGGTGTTTAAAATGGGTCGATACGGCAAGTTTATGGCTTGTTCGAATTTTCCTGATTGCAGAAATACGAAAGCGATCGTAAAACCGATCGGTGTCACTTGTCCACTCTGTAAAGAAGGTCAAGTAGTCGAGCGGAAAAGTAAAACAAAAAGGATTTTCTACGGCTGTGACCGGTACCCAGAATGTGAATATGTATCTTGGGATAAGCCGATTAGCAGGCCTTGCCCAAAATGTCAAAGCACATTAGTTGAAAAAAGGCTTAAAAAAGGTGTACAAATTCAATGTACAGAATGTGATTATAAAGAAGATGCACAAGAATAACGATAAGAAAAGAGAGTGAAGGTATGGCAGCAATCGTCAATGTCATTGGTGCTGGGCTTGCGGGCAGTGAGGCAGCGTGGCAAATTGCGTCCCGTGGAGTAAAGGTACGCCTTTACGAAATGAGACCGGTGAAACAGACTCCTGCACACCATACGGATAAATTTGCGGAACTAGTCTGCAGCAACTCTTTGCGTGCAAATAATATTACGAATGCGGTAGGGGTCTTAAAAGAAGAGATGAGAAGACTTGATTCTCTTATAATTGCTGCAGCAGACAAATGCGCAGTCCCTGCTGGCGGTGCTTTGGCGGTCGACAGGCATGAGTTCGCGGGAAATGTAACAGACAAAATCCGCAATCATCCATTAATCGAAGTGATCAATGAAGAAGTGACGGACTTAGACGCAATGTTGGAAGGGATTACAATAATTGCGACTGGCCCATTGACTTCACCGGCACTTGCAGAAAAAATCCTGAAGCTCACTGGTGAAGAGTATTTGTATTTCTATGATGCAGCTGCACCGATAATAGAAAAAGAATCTATTGATATGGATAAGGTTTATTTGAAATCCCGCTATGATAAAGGTGAAGCAGCATATTTAAACTGTCCGATGGATGAAGAGGAGTTCAGCAGGTTCTATGAGGCGCTTCTCGCCGCTGAAGTAGCACCGTTGAAGGACTTCGAAAAAGAATTGTACTTCGAGGCGTGCATGCCTGTTGAAGTTATGGCTAAACGCGGTGAGAAAACATTGTTGTTCGGTCCAATGAAGCCAGTCGGATTGGAAGATCCGAAAACAGGTAAACGTCCTAAAGCCGTTGTGCAACTACGTCAAGACGACGCGGCGGGCACTTTGTATAATATCGTCGGTTTTCAAACGCACATGAAGTGGGGAGCGCAAAAGGAAGTTCTTCGACTCATACCCGGCCTTGAAAATGTTGAAATTGTCCGGTATGGAGTCATGCATAGAAATACGTTTATTAACTCTCCACGCGTTTTGGATTCAACTTATCAATTGAAATCTGTCAACAACCTATTCTTTGCAGGACAAATGACAGGTGTAGAAGGCTATGTAGAATCCGCAGGTTCAGGTTTAATCGCAGGCATGAATGCGGCACAATTGGCGTTAGGCAAAGAACCGATCCGACTTCCTGCCGAAACGGCTTTAGGCAGTATGGCGAGATACATTACAGAAGCAGACTCAAATAATTTTCAGCCGATGAACATTAATTTTGGGCTATTCCCGGATTTAGGGGAACGCATTAAATCGAAAGTAGAACGAGCAGAAAAGCATGCTGATCGTGCACTTCGAGTGATCGATCAGTTCAGGTCTACCGTTTTTCATTGAAATGAAAAGGCTGTCCGCACTGACAAATTTGTCAAGGACAGCCTTTTATGCTGCTATTATTGAACAAATTGTGTCTTTTAATAGATCTTATTGAGATAGATGTCAGACATCACAAGACAATTATGTTGATGTTAAGCTGTTTCTTGATGTATAGTAATTCGTGGATGACTTTTGAATTACTTAATTAGTTGCCTTATTCAATCATTATGGATTATTTTTTAGGAAATGAAAAAATAACCACTATTCAAACGCGTTGTAATTTTGTTATAATTGAAAAAGTGATTCATGTTGGGGGTGAAGCACTTGAAAGGCAATATGAATTCGGAGTTACTTCGGGAATACATAACTTATATCCAACTTGAGAAGAACTATTCATCCCACACTGTCATGGAATATAGTAAGGACATCGATGAATTTTTTTCTTTCATGGAGGCGGAAGGGATTTCCGATGTGAACGACGTAGAATACATCGAAGCGAGGCTGTATATAACAAAGCTATATGATCAAGGTCTTTCAAGAACGACGATTTCAAGGAAGATATCATCAATTCGTTCGTTTTTTAAATTTTGCAATGCGAAGTTTGACGTGAACGATCAAGCGTTCCGATTGCTGCATCATCCAAAGAAGGAAGAGCGACTTCCGGCTTTTTTTTATGAGGAAGAACTAAATTTACTGTTTGACTCATGTAAAGGTGAAGACCCTAAATCTTTGCGGAACATCGCTCTTTTGGAATGTCTTTATGCAACTGGGATAAGGGTCGGCGAACTCATTTCCATAAAAGTCAGCGATGTGGATTTGTCCTTAGGCATTGTCCGGGTGATGGGAAAAGGCAGAAAAGAGCGCTATATTCCTTTTGGAAGTTTTGCACAAACTTCTTTGGAAGCTTTTTTATCAAAAAGCCGTCCTATTTTAATGAAGGGAAAAAAACATCAAACATTGTTCACGAATTTAAGGGGAGATCCTATCACTGCATCCGGTGTCCGCTATATATTAAATTCGATGATGGAAGACGCGGCAATTCACGGGAAAATTTACCCCCATATGATCCGGCATACATTTGCTACACATCTGTTGTCCAACGGAGCAGATATGAGAGCAGTGCAGGAGCTGTTAGGTCATAGTCATTTATCTTCGACACAAGTATATACGCATATTACGAAAGAGCATTTGCGCAAGACTTATATGAATACGCATCCGCGAGCATAGGAGGTTGAGCTGATGGAATTTCATGCAACTACAATATTTGCCATCCGGCATAATGGAGTTTGTGCGATGTCGGGTGATGGTCAAGTAACAATGGGTGAATCTGTCGTCATGAAGCATACGGCCAAAAAAGTGCGCAGATTATTTGGCGGTAAAATCTTAGCGGGTTTTGCCGGCTCGGTAGCTGATGCGTTCACACTCTTTGAGTTGTTCGAAGGGAAATTGGGCGAGTTCCACGGGAATTTGGAGCGTGCTGCGGTCGAATTGGCCAAAGAATGGCGCGGAGATCGCATTTTACGGAAGTTAGAAGCTTTGCTATTAGTTGCCGATGAAAATCGTTTATTGCTCGTGTCAGGGACAGGTGAAGTGATTGAACCTGACGATGGCATTTTAGCGATTGGTTCTGGAGGCAACTATGCATTGGCGGCAGGCCGCGCATTAAAGAAATATAGCGGAGATTCGTTAAACGCCGAAGAAATTGCCCGTGCAGCTCTTGAAATAGCTGCTGAGATTTGTGTTTACACAAATGAAAATATCATTGTGGAGGTGTTAGGATGAATAAAAAGCCTCAACTTACTCCACGTGAATTTACGGCGTATCTTGACCGTTACATTGTAGGTCAAACTGCAGCTAAGCGGGCAGTTGCCGTAGCGATGAGAAATCGGTATAGACGCAGTTTGCTTACTGCAGAGGAAAGAAACGAAATCATTCCCAAAAATATTTTGATGATTGGACCGACAGGAGTAGGTAAAACTGAAATTGCAAGAAGGATTGCGAAATTGGTTAACGCTCCTTTCGTAAAAGTAGAAGCGACGAAGTTCACCGAGGTCGGATATGTAGGAAGAGATGTCGAGTCGATGGTCAGGGATTTGACTGAGGCCGGCGTTCGGATCGTCCGTGAAGAAATGCGTGAATCGGTTAAGGAACAAGCGCAAAAGCATGCGCAAGAACGCTTAATTGAGCTGCTGGTCCCAAAGAAAAAAGGAAAAGGGAATATGCAAAATCCTTTTGAAATGCTATTCGGTCAAAAAGCCGAAGAGGATTCTGAAAAAGATTCTGCAGAGGCAGTGGAGTTGAGCAGGAAACGTTCTGAAGTGAAGGCGCAACTTGAAGCGGGAAATTTGGAAGAGCGTATTATTTCGGTAGAAATTGCAGCTCAGCAGCCTTCCATGTTTGATGCATTGCAAGGTTCGGGAATGGAACAGATGGGTGCAAGTATGCAGGATGCATTATCGTCTTTTATGCCGAAAAAAATGGTCAATCGCAAGATGACAGTGAAAGAAGCGAGAAAGGTTTTGGAAGCAGAAGAGGCTGACAAACTGATCGATCACGAGGAAATTGCGAGAAGGGCAGTTGAGTTAACCGAACAGTCGGGTATCATTTTTATTGATGAAATGGACAAAATTGTGAGCAAAGGAAATAGTGGTGGTTCATCGGTCGATGTATCGAGGGAGGGTGTCCAGCGAGACATTTTACCGATCGTAGAGGGTTCGACTGTTACGACAAAATATGGTGCTGTAAAGACGGATTACATTTTGTTTATCGCGGCAGGCGCATTCCATATGTCTAAACCATCCGACATCATTCCAGAGCTGCAAGGCCGTTTCCCGATTCGTGTCGAGCTCGGAAAGCTGACAAAAGATGATTTTGTGCGTATATTGAAAGAGCCTGATTTTTCACTTATCACCCAATATGAAAAACTGCTGGCGACTGAGGATGTTGCCATCGAATTTGCGGATGATGCGATCGACAGAATAGCGGAAATCGCATTTGAGGTAAACGACAATACAGAAAACATAGGTGCGCGAAGATTGCACACAATATTAGAGAAGTTGTTAGAGGAGCTTTCCTACGAAGCAGCGGAAATAGGTCCTGCAACGATTAAAATCACCGTAGCCTATGTCGATGAAAAGTTGAAGGATATTGTAAAAAACAAAGATTTGTCACATTTTATCCTTTAACGAGGTCGTTTTAGTTTATTTAATGATTAAAAAGCTTTAGAATATTCTTAAACCCTGTTTCACATAATTTAAGGAGGAAATTTAAATGGCACTATTAGCAAAAACAAGACAAATTAATGCAATGTTACAAGAATCAGCAGGAAAACCGGTAAACTTTAAAGAAATGGCTGAAAAACTTAGCTCGGTTATCGAATGTAATGCATTCATCGTAAGCCGTAAAGGAAAATTGTTAGGATTAGAAATTCATCAGCAAATTGAAAATGAACGTATGAAAAAAATGTTTGAAGACCGTAAATTCCCTGAAGAATATACGAATAAATTGTTTGAAGTGAACGAAACATCTTCCAACTTAGATGTGAACAGTGATTACACTGTATTCCCTGAAGAAGAACTTGAATTGTTCAAAGATGGTTTGACGACGATTGTACCGATTATTGGTGGTGGAGAGCGTTTAGGTACATTAGTACTTGCACGCTTAAAACAAGAATTCACTGAAGATGATCTAATCCTTGCTGAATATGGCGCAACTGTTGTCGGCATGGAAATCCTACGTGAAAAAGCAGAAGAAATCGAAATGGAAGCAAGAAGCAAAGCTGTTGTACAAATGGCGATCAATTCGCTTTCATACAGTGAGCATGAAGCAATCGAACATATTTTCAAGGAATTGGATGGTAACGAAGGTTTGTTGGTTGCATCTAAAATTGCAGACCGTGTAGGCATTACGCGCTCTGTCATCGTCAACGCATTACGTAAATTGGAAAGTGCTGGTGTTATTGAATCTCGTTCATTAGGTATGAAGGGGACTTACATTAAAGTGTTAAACAGCAAATTCCTTGAAGAGCTTGAAAAACAAAAGAACTAAAAAATCGTTACAAATGCACTCCTGTCAATTTTGACGGGAGTGTTTTTTTATTTGAATGCTCATTTTGGAATTGATGCTAAAATGCTACAACTACCGAATGGGACTTAAGACCGGGCGCTAAATGTGAAGTTTAGTTTAAAAGGGTTGTTTTGGACCATGAAAATTTACTATTAAAGATAGACAAACTTCGCTATAATCCGATACAATAAGACAAGTGAAGTAATTGAAAGTTTTATAGAAAAAGTGAATGCACATTAATGGAAACCTTTATGAGAGGTGAATTAATAGTTATGAATATTTATGGATCAACGATTTCGCTCTTAGAACAGGGATTGAATTTCTCATCAGCTAAGGGCAAAGCGATTTCGCAAAATATAGCAAATGTTGACACTCCTAACTACAAAGCAAAGCATGTTATTTTCAATGAAATTTTAAAAAATGAACAACAAAAACCTTTCCATGCATATCGGACGAATGCCCTGCATTTTGACTTTAGAACGAAAGTTGCACAGTCGAAAGTATTCGACTCCTCGAGTTTACGTTATCGCCAAGACGGTAATGGAGTTGATATGGATAAGGAACAGGCTGACTTAGCTGCGAATCAAATTTACTA
Organism: Sporosarcina contaminans; assembly: GCF_042679045.1. Classification (NCBI taxonomy): domain Bacteria; kingdom Bacillati; phylum Bacillota; class Bacilli; order Caryophanales; family Caryophanaceae; genus Sporosarcina; species Sporosarcina contaminans. Next base: position 116,412 of record NZ_JBHTLT010000016.1, read on the forward strand.
TAATGCTTTAGTCGATCGATTGAATGGGAAATTCAACACACTTCAAAATGTCATTAAAGGAGGACGTTGAGCATGAGTATTTTTCATAGTTTAAACACATCTGCTTCTGCATTGACCGCTCAACGCCTTAGAATGGATGTCATCTCATCCAATATGGCTAACGTGGATACGACACGTGGAAAAATGGTCGATGGAGAATGGCAGCCCTATCGTAGAAAAACGGTCAGTTTACAACCGAAAGAGGGACAGTTTTCCTCCATGTTGAATGTAGCGATGGGAAATCGAACAAGGGGAGCAGCTATGAATGGGGTCGTTGTTCATAGAATTCAGGAGGATATGGAAACGCCTTTCAAATTAGTGTTTGATCCAACGCACCCTGATGCGAACGACGAAGGGTATGTAGAAATGCCCAATGTTGATCCATTAAGAGAAATGATCGATTTAATGTCTGCAACAAGGTCTTATGAGGCGAATGTCACGGTGTTGAATGCAAACAAAGCGATGTTAATGAAAGCTCTTGAAATAGGAAAATGATAAATAAGGAAGGAAGAGAATAACTATGCCAATTCAATCCATTCAAGGCATGGGCAATGTCACGGGTGTATTAAAGGCTGATGAAAGCCGAAACTTACAGCCGACTCCGTTTGAATCACAGAAAAGCTTTGGTAATTATTTGAAGAATGCTATACAAGACGTAAATGCTCAGCAAATTCAATCGGATAATATGACGCAAAAACTCATATTAGGTGAAGATGTTGATTTGCATAACGTTATGATTACTGCGCAAAAGGCTTCAATCGCATTAAATGCGACAATCGAAGTGCGAAATAAAATGATCGAAGCTTATCAAGAAATCATTAGAATGCCAGTATGATGATCGAAAGTTCCTCTCATGTTGATTGCAGAGGTTATAAAACGGATTAAGTCAATTACACTACTATGTAATTGACTTATATTATGAACATGCTTTTTAGGTTCCTGACTATGTATGCTGACCGGGGGATTAGAATGAATGAAAGAATGACGAAAATCAGGACGAATATGGCAGAGTTCTGGTCAAGTCGGACGAAGCGACAAAAAATTACTTATATCGGATCTGCAGCCGCGGTAGTTGCCATCGCCGCATTCTTGACTTTCTTTTTGTCGAGAACGGAATATGTTCCGCTTTATAGCGATGTCTCCCGCGAGGAAATTGGAAGAATTAAAGAAGAATTGACTGCGCAAGGTGTACCAAGCCGTATCGCACCAGGAGGGACTTCAATCCTTGTGCCAGAAAAGCGGGTGGATGAATTATTGGTCACTTTAGCCGCACAAGGCTTTCCGAACTCAGGGACGATTGATTATTCGTTCTTTACGGAAAATGCCGGCTTTGGGATGACGGATAATGAATTCGATATGGCTAAATTGAAAACAACGCAAAATGAACTGTCGAATTTGTTGAAAGGCGTCGGGGGGGTCAAAGACGCCAAAGTCATGATCACATTGCCGACTCAAAGCGTATTTTTGAATGAAAGTGTACAAAATGCAAGTGCTGCAATCATGCTTACTACTGAACCGGGTTACCAGTTCTCTGAATCACAAATTAATGCACTCTATAATTTAGTTTCCAAAAGTATACCGAATTTATCAACTGATGATATTGTCATCATGAACCAGTACTTTGAGTATTTTGACCTAAAAAAATCCGATAATACGAACGGTGCGAATATCGCCGATCAAATGGACTTGAAAAAGACGATTGAAAGAGATTTGCAACGTAAAGTTCAGATGATGTTAGGTACAATGATGGGTCAAGAAAATGTCGTCGTATCTGTTACGACAGATATTGATTTTAAGCAAGAAAACCGTGAAGAAAACTTAGTTGACCGAGTAGATGAAGATTTGGACAGCCTTGCAATCAGTGTCCAAAAAATTACGGAAACGTTCTCGGGCAATGGAGCAGTTGCTGGAGGAACGCCGGAAGCGGAAGATCCTACTGATAACCGAACTGGTTACGGTGAAGGGGATATGTCCAATGGTGATTATGAACGGATCGAGGAAACCGTTAACAATGAAATAAACCGGATCCGGAAAGATATAATTGAAAGTCCTTATAAAATTCGCGATATCGGTATTCAGGTAATGGTAGATAACTCCGATGACACTGCATTCTCCGCGCAAGGAGAAGTGGAAAATATTTTGAAATCCATCATCCGCACATCGATTGATAAGGAATACGTACCGGAAAACGTCACCGAAGATTTCTGGAATGACAAAATTATGGTAACTCCTCAAGAATTTAAAGGGAAAATTGTTATGGACGATCGTGTAGCAGGCAATACAATCCCTTGGTGGGTTTACGTAATTGGCGCCGCATTGCTCGTTGTCATTGCAATACTTATCTTTGCTTTCTTCCGAAAACGGAAAAAGGAAAGAGAGTTAGAGGAAGAACGGATTCTTGAAGAACAGCGTGAGGCTCTCAATGTAGAAGATATCAATACTGAGCAAGAAACAGAAGCAACAGTACGGAAAAAACAGCTGGAAAAAATGGCGAAAGAAAAACCAGAAGAGTTCGCTAAATTATTAAGAACTTGGATCGCTGAGGATTGATGGAGGGAGAAAATTGGTCAATAAGGATAAAGGCATTACTGGTAAGCAAAAAGCAGCACTCCTTCTCATCTCGCTCGGCCCGGAAGTGTCTGCTGCTGTTTATAAACATCTGACAGAAGAGGAGATTGAGAGGCTTACACTTGAAATTTCAAGCGTGAAAAAAGTCGATTCCTCATTAAAAGAGGAAATTATTGAGGAATTTCATAATATCGCCTTAGCCCAAGACTACATTTCTCAAGGCGGTATCGGATATGCGAAAACGGTCCTTGAAAAGGCGTTAGGAAAAGAGCATGCGCAAGCGATTATCAATAGGCTCACATCATCTTTGCAAGTGCGTCCGTTTGATTTTGCGAGGAGAGCTGATCCTGGGCAAATTTTAAACTTTATCCAAAACGAACACCCGCAAACGATTGCGCTCATCCTCTCCTATTTGGAAGCGGAACAGGCGGGGATGATCTTATCATCGTTGCCCCAAGAAGTACAGGCGGATATCGCGAAAAGGATTGCCACGATGGACTCTACTTCACCTGAAGTTATTAGTGAAATCGAGGCTGTTTTGGAGCGAAAACTATCATCAACCGTTACGCAAGATTTCAGCGAAACTGGCGGTGTAGACGCAGTTGTTCAAGTGTTGAATGGAGTAGACAGGTCAACAGAGAAGACCATTTTGGATGCATTGGAAATACAAGATCCGGAATTGGCGGAAGAAATCCGCAAGCGGATGTTTGTCTTCGAAGATATTGTCACATTGGACAATCGTTCTATTCAGCGCATTGTGCGTGAATGCGAAAATGAAGATCTTATTTTGTCTATGAAAGTATCAAGTGAAGAAGTGAAAGATATTTTATTCAAAAACATGTCGCAACGTATGGCCGAATCTTTCCAAGAAGAGATGGAAGTGATGGGTCCTGTACGATTGAGGGATGTTGAAGAAGCACAATCAAGAATTGTATCGATCATTAGAAGATTGGAAGATTCGGGTGAAATCATCATTGCACGTGGTGGAGGGGATGACATCATTGTCTAAGCTATTCCGCTCAGAACGTACGATTTCGACAGAAGGCAAAGTGAAAGAGATAACGATTCGCAGCTTGCAGAAACCAGTTTTGAATGACGAAAATGATGGCTGCTCAATGGAAGCAATAAATTTTGAAAAAGAGCGACTTTTAAATGAAGCGAAACGGTCGATCGAGATTGAAAAAGCAAATGTGGAAAAAATGCGGCAAACTGCGCTTGAAGATATTGAAGCTATGCAAGTAGCTTGGGAACAGGAAAAATTGGCTTTACAGCAACAAGCATATGAAGAAGCATTTCAAGCAGGATACGAGGAAGGCAGAAATAAGGCGATTTCCGAAATGCATGACTCGATTCAAACAGCAAACGCTGCAATTCAGAGTGCGCATGACAATGCAAAAGCTTATTTGGAAAGTCAAGAAAGGGTCATCTTGGAAATTGCAATGAAAGCTGCAAGCCGTATTTTAGGGAAGGTACTAACGGACGATGAAGAATCCTTTTTATCAATTGTCAGAAGGGGTCTAAAAGAAGCACGTGAAATGAAAGAAATTAAACTCTATGTTTCTTTAGATCATTATGACATCGTTTCATCCAATAGAGCAGAGCTATCTGCCATTTTCCCGCCGGACATTCCGTTTTTAATATTTGCAAATGATGATTTCCAAGCGGAAGACTGCATCATTGAAACGAATCACGGCAGAATTGTAGTCAGTGTCGATGAACAATTGAATGAGTTAAAGGAACAATTGGTTGAACTGATGGAAAGTGGTGACTAACTGATGAAGAAAGCGGAAGAATTATTGGATGTTATTCCGAAAATGAATACTTTCAAGAAATTCGGTCGCGTCGTCCGTGTTGTTGGCCTAATGATTGAATCGCAAGGACCGGCAAGCTCTGTTGGCGATGTTTGCCATATTCATATAAATAATGCTGGAAAAAAAGGGTCTGTCATTCTTGCTGAAGTTGTTGGATTCCGAGAAGAAATCGTCATACTAATGCCGTATACGTCCATTAATGATATTTCAAGCGGGTGCCTTGTCGAATGTACGGGAAAACCGCTTGAAGTAAAGGTAGGCATGAATTTAATAGGAAAAGTATTAGATTCTATGGGGAATCCGATTGATAACAGCCCTTTGCCTAAAGGCCTTTCCACCGTACGGACAGAGCAAGAACCGCCGAACGTGTTAACGCGTATTCCAATCCGTGAAAAGTTAGCTGTCGGTGTCAAAGCAATTGATGGCATGTTAACGGTTGGAAATGGACAAAGGGTCGGCATTTTCGCTGGCTCTGGTGTTGGGAAAAGTACTTTATTAGGTATGATCGCCCGCAACACAACCGCTGATTTGAATGTTATTGCGCTAATCGGAGAACGTGGGCGGGAAGTGTTAGAGTTCATTGAAAGAGACTTAGGTCCTGAAGGGCTCAGCAAGACGATTGTCGTAGCCGCAACTTCCGATCAACCTGCACTCATGCGCATTAAAGGTGCATTTACGGCAACCGCCATCGCAGAATATTTTAGGGATAAAGGCATGAACGTCATGCTCATGATGGATTCGGTAACGCGTGTCGCTATGGCCCAAAGGGAAATCGGTCTTGCAGTAGGGGAACCACCGGCAACAAGAGGTTATACACCATCTGTTTTCTCCATCTTACCTAAATTGCTTGAACGGACAGGTACGAATGAAGTAGGCGCCATTACAGCGTTTTATACAGTATTAGTCGATGGTGACGATATGAATGAGCCAATTGCTGATGCGGTCCGTGGTATTTTGGATGGACATATTGTACTTGACAGAACGTTGGCAAATAAAGGCCAATATCCGGCAATCAATGTGCTAAAAAGTGTCAGCAGGCTAATGAATCATATTGCCAGCCCAGAACATGTGAAAGCAGCCGAAAAGCTTAGAGAGCTCTATTATACTTACAATAAATCTGAAGACTTGATCAATATTGGCGCTTATAAAAAAGGCACCTCAAAAGAAATTGATGAAGCGATTGAATATGAACCACATATAACAAATTATTTGAAGCAGAGCTATAAAGAAAATGTATTGATGGATGATAGTATTTCTGAACTAATTTCACTCGCTCCAAAAGGAGGCACAGCATAATGAAACCGTACGAATATAGATTTGAAAAAGTGCTGACTTACCGCGAACAAGAAAAAACAGAAACGGAAACAGAATACAAAAAGGCGATTGATGAATTTGAAACAGTTGCTACTGAGCTTTATGAATTGCTGAAAAAGAAGGAAGACATTCTTATGGAGCAGCAAGAACGAATGAGCAAGGGCTTTTTAATCAGTGATATCCATCATTATGCACGCTTTATAGAGAGCTTAGAAAAAAGAATTGATTCACTTCAACAAGTTGTCATAAAAGCCCGTTCTAAAATGAATTGGTATGAAGAAAGGCTGTTAGAAAAGACAATAGAAGTTAAGAAGTTCGAAAAGATGAAGGAAAAGGATAAAGAACATTATCGGACTGAAATGGAACATGTAGAAGCGAACCTTCTTGATGAGCTTTCTACGCAAAAGTTCCATCGAAGAGAAAACGGGTGGTAATGTGGCGAAACAGTCTAAAAAACATGTGGAGAATCATAGCGGCAATAAAAGCAGGACGTTAGGCATATTTCAAGGTTTATTAATATGGGTACTCATTCCTTTGCTTTTTGTCACAATGGTACTGCTAATTATAGCGAATGTAGCAGATGTGAACATATTTGATAAAGCGAAACAGTTGACCGAGGAATTACCGCTTGTCGGCAAGAAAGCTGAAAAAGAGCAGGATTCTGTGCTGACGAGCGATGAAGAGTTCATTTCCTTGAATGCGGAAATCAAAGATAAAGAAGCTCAATTATTATCCGTTCAAGAAGAACTCTCCAAATCAGAAGAGGAAAAGACAAGCCTTCAAGCTGAAATTGATCGATTAAAAGATGAAATCGAACAGTTAAAGATACAGCAAACGGATTCTAAACGCGAGATGAAGGAAATTGTAACGACATTTGAAAACATGTCTCCCAAATCAGCCGCTCCAGTTATTATAAAACTAAGCGATGCGGAAGCAGTACAATTATTGGCTAATTTGAAACCAGAAACCTTGGCGTCGATTTTGGAAAAAATGCCTGCTGAAGATGCCGCAAAATATACAAGTTTACTAACAAAATAATAGAAAGTTCATAGTATAATCGTAATGAAAGGGGGTGAATACGTGAACATCGGTTCTTTACAAGCTTTGATTGGATCAACGAACAATCAAGAAACGGCTCCAATGAAAAATGATGATGGGGGAAGTAGTTCTTTCGGATCGGTTTTTGCTTCATTGAATAAAAGTCGGACTACTATTACAGAGAATGTAGAACAAGGCATACCAAGTTCACTGGCAATTGAATTATTAAATGCTGATACATTAAAGCAATTAGAAGACGCCATGAAAATGATTAATTCGAATGAAACGATAGAAATTTCGGATCAATTGGACGGACTGCTTTCATTAGGCCAAATCGGAGAACTGACAGATTTGTTGGCATTGGATTCTGAAAAAGTAGTGGAGCGCCTCCAAGAGTTGTTAGGGGGAGCAGGAATTCCAAAAGAGGAAGTAGATAATCTATCTCCACAATCTGATGTATGGCAATTAATCAATTTAATTGATAAGGCTGGGCCGGCAATATTCCAAAATTTATTAGGAATGAAAGAGACAATGTCAGCAGAAATCCCTGCGAATAAAACAATTGATTTGCAACTATCAGCCTTTCTAAAAACGATTGATATTGTTGCCCCAAAGACGGATATGACAATAACGATGGAGCAAAAACTATTTAGTTTCCAATCGCTGCTTAGCAATATAGGTGAACAATTGGAACAAAGTATACGTTCAGCGAATGCGAAAAGAGTAGAGCTGCCATTTATGCGAAATGAACAAAATGCTCGTAACATCATTGAAACTGTGACGAATCAGCTATCGAAAAAGAATAGTGATGGAAGTCAAACGGGAGCTTTTAAAAGCAATACCTCACCAGAAAATGTTCAACAAACAACTGTGCAGACTGTTGTCAATAAAGTAGAACCTGTGTTTAATCAACAGGAAATTCGACAAGCAAGCCGCAGTGAAAATTTAATGCAAGAATTACAAACGCTTTTCAAAAGATCGAATTTTGGACAGGTCGGTAGTTCAAATCGGATGCTTATTAAGTTATACCCAGAGCATTTAGGCCAAATCCGTATTGAGCTGCATGAAACGAATGGCATTATGACGGCAAGAATTCTTTCGACTACAGCATTAGCAAAAGAAATGTTGGAAAGCCAGCTTCATCACCTAAGACAAGCATTCCATCAGCAAAATTTGCAAGTTGAACGGATCGATATTACCCAATCCATTCAAGACCCATCCCGTAACGAGCGTGAACAAGCCTTCAATGAACAGTATAAGCGTGAGCAGCAGCAACAACAAAATGATAAAAATAAACCAACCGAAGAGGAAATGTCCTTTGATGAGTACTTGATAGAATTGGAGGTGTAATCAGTATGGATGCTCATAAACCGATTACAGAATCAATGTATTTAATTAATAAACAAAGAGATGAGCGAAAAACTGGGCCGGGCACTTTGGATAAGGATGCTTTTATGAAAATTCTCATAGCACAGCTGCAAAACCAAGACCCGACAAACCCAATGAAAGACAATGAATTCATCGCGCAAATGGCACAGTTTTCATCATTGGAGCAAACGATGAACTTGACAAAAGCATTTGAGAAATTTGCTGAAGCGCAAAACCAAACTCAACTCATCCAATACAATCAGTTTGTCGGTAAAACAGTGAAATGGCATGAAATTACGGACGAAAAAGACGAAGATGGAAAACAGGTTGTCAATGAAGGGACAAATGTTATTACTTCCGCTAAATTCGTTGATGGGTCTGTCGTATTTACGACAGATGAAGGAAAAGAATTGACGCCTGGCAATATTTCTGAAGTTCTTTCGGGAACAGACAGTGCAAACAGTCTTGTCGAAGCAAGCATGCTCATTGGAAAAACTGTAGGCTATATGGATGGCGAAGATGAAAAGACTGGAACTGTAGTATCCGTCTCCAATAAAGATGGGAAGTTGCACTACATATTGGACGATGGCAGCAGAATCGAAGGAAATCAATTTACATCAATTAGCCAATAGGTACAAGAAGGAGCGATTGGATGGATAAAATACAAACGCATCGCCTTCCAAGTCAACCGCTCATACGCCAAGGGACACAAGTCAATAAAAGCATTCAGCCCCAACAATCATTCGTCCAGCATTTACAGCAGGCAATCGAGCCTGAAACGCTTAAGATTAGCAAACATGCAAACGAACGACTGTTAGAACGCAATATCCACATAACAGACGCCGAATGGGCGCGTGTCAATGAAAAGGTGAACGAAGCGAAGAGGAAGGGTATAAAAGAATCGCTTGTTCTTATGGATCAAGCAGCGCTGATCGTCAGTGCTAAAAACGCAACAGTCATTACAGCGATGGATCGCAAAGAAGCGAAAGATCAACTATTTACAAACATCGACGGCACAATCGTACTGATGTAATCTTGGCAGGACCTCAGATAGAGGATGCCATCGCACTGCCGAATGACAGAGGCAGTCACACTAACGATCCGAGAGGGGAAAAATAAAATGTTACGATCTATGTACTCAGGAATCTCAGGCTTGAAAAACTTCCAAACGAAATTGGACGTTATCGGTAACAACATTGCGAACGTAAATACGTACGGATTTAAAAAAGGTAGGGTTATTTTTAAAGACTTGATTTCCCAAACAGTTGCTGGTGCTTCAGCAGAATCCGACACTCGCGGTGGTGTGAACCCTAAGCAAGTCGGATTAGGCTCTCAACTTGCAACAATTGATACGATCCATTCAGGTGGTTCGACTCAATTTACTGGGAACACATTAAATTTAGCAATTTCCGGTGATGGTTTTTTCCAAGTGATGGAAGGCAATGAAATTATGTATACGAGAGCCGGAAATTTCTATATGGATAAAAACGGTGAATTGGTTGATGGAGACGGAAGATATATCGTAGGTTTGCAAGGTAAACCTGACGGTACAAATAACGACGGAGAAATGTCTATACCAATTGATCCGGCAGACAGAACGGTTGGCAAAATTATTATTCCAATTACAGCATCCTCCATGTCGATCGGACAAGATGGAACGGTTTATTTTGTAGACACAACAGCTGAAGGTAAACAAAAAATAGCAGAAGCAGAAGAAGTATTTAGCGGACAAGAGCAAAGATTAAAACAAGGTATAAAAGATGCGGAAAAAGCGTTGAGAGAAGCTGAAGCTAACAACGATGATGCCGCAATAAAAACAGCTAAAGATAATTTAGAGCAAGCAAGAAAAGCTTATGATGATGAAAAAGCTAAAGTCGACGAAGTAAAGGCACAATATAAAGCGACATTGCAAGTTGCAGGGAAAATTCAGGTAGCAACTTTCTCCAATCCAGGAGGACTTGAAAAAACGGGTGGAAACTTGTTCAGAACTTCTGCTAACTCCGGAAATCCGAATATTGGGTTTGCGTTAGACCAAGGATTTGGTAGTATCGAATCCGGCTTCCTCGAAATGTCCAACGTTGACTTATCAGAGGAATTCACAGAAATGATCGTTGCACAACGTGGTTTCCAAGCGAACACTCGTATTATTACAACTTCTGACGAAATTCTACAAGAACTTGTTAATCTGAAGCGATAATATAGGTTCTTTGGTTTTGTATAATAGATTGATAATATTTCTGTAACAATTAGTTAGTTGATTGAAGTGGAAGGCGGCGACTCCTGCGGGATCAGCATGAGCTGATAGCCCCGCAGGAACGCAGTGACGAGGAGATTGAAGCCATGACCGCGGAAAGCGTCCGCCTGTAACGGAAATCAACGTTAGCAAGCGGGGTGTCAGTTCTGACACCTAAGAAAGGAGGGCCGGGCCGGCTCTTTGCCCGGCCCCTTACATATGATAAAACTTACTCGTCTAAATGGTGCGGCATTCACATTGAATGCCTTATACATAGAAAAAGTCGAATCGTTTCCCGATACGACGATTACCTTGACGACAGGTACAAAATATGTCGTCCTTGATACGGTTGAGGAAGTGAATAGCCGCATCATTGATTTTTATCAGTCGGTTCAGCTACTGTCGAATCCGCATATCCGGGGTGAAGAAGATGAAGAATAAAGCATTGACGATCACATTGATCATTTTAGTTTGCATTACGCTTGTTGGGATTGTAGGACTTATTTTAGCATTGCAATTAAAAGGGAATGTAGAGGAGAAAGAGCCGTCGATTGATGAAATCATAGAGGCGTCTGTCGATGTTCCTGAAATAACGACGAACTTATCAGGTCGCCAGTTTATCCGCATTTCACTGAAAATCCAAACGGAAAACAAGAAAGCAGCTGAGGAATTGGCGAAGCGCGAGTTCCAAGTGAAAAACATTGTTATTCAAGAGCTTTCTGAAATGACTTCCAAGGATTTTGAAGGAAAAGCCGGAAAGCAAGCATTTGAGGAATCGATTAAATCACAGTTGAATCCGCTCATGCAAGAAGGCGAAATAGAGAAAGTGTACATCGTTTCTTACATTATTCAATAAGTGTACGAGAGTACGATGCAGGGAGGTGGCCTAATGTCGGGAGATATTTTATCGCAAAATGAAATAGATGCCTTACTATCCGCATTGTCGACTGGCGAAATGTCGGCGGACGAAATGAAAAAAGAAGAAGAAACCCGGAAGGTCAAAGTGTACGATTTTAAACGTGCCCTCCGGTTTTCCAAAGACCAGATCCGCAGTTTGACAAGAATCCATGAAAATTATGCAAGATTACTTACAACGTACTTTTCAGCACAATTGCGGACATATATCCAAATCAATGTCGCTTCAGTTGACCAAATTCCATTTGAAGAATTTATTCGGTCGATACCGAATATGACGTTGATTAATATTTTCGAAGTCCCTCCCCTTGAAGGGAACATCATTATGGAAGTGAATCCAAATGTCGCGTATTCGATGTTGGACAGGCTGATGGGAGGGGTTGGCACAGGTCCTGGAAAAGTGGACAATATGACTGAAATTGAAACAAAGATTTTAACAAATCTATTTGAGAGGTCATTTGATAACTACCGGGAGGCTTGGGCTGGCTTTGTAGAAATCGATCCATTCCTCAGTGAAATGGAAGTAAATCCGCAATTTTTGCAAATGATTTCACCGAACGAAACGGTTGTCGTTATCTCGTTCAATATTATTATCGGAGAGTCCAGCGGCATGATTAATATTTGTATACCTCATGTTGTGTTGGAGCCAATTGTGCCGAATCTTTCAGTCCGATATTGGATGCAGTCAAATAAAAAAGATCCGACATCTGAACAAAGTATCAAACTTGAGAAGCGGTTAAAAAAAGCGGAATTGCCAGTAGTCGCTGAATTGGGACAAGGATCTTTATCGGTAGAAGATTTTCTATACTTGCAAGTCGGCGATGTCATTTCATTGGATCGCAAAATTGATGATCCATTAATTGTCAAAGTCGGAGATATACCGAAATTCGCCGTACAACCTGGCCATTTACGAAATCGCATGGCCGTCCAAATTATAGAACCATTGAACGGAGGGGATGAAGATGATGAGTGATAATGTTCTTTCTCAAGAAGAAATCGAAGCGTTACTGCGCGGTGAACCTGTCAAAAATGAAGAATCCGCAACATCATCCTCTAATATTGAAGACCAATTAAGCGAAATGGAGAAAGATGCCTTAGGTGAAGTCGGCAATATTTCATTTGGCAGTTCGGCAACAGCACTTTCTTCATTATTAGGTCAAAAAGTGGAAATTACGACTCCACAAATTACTGTGGTGGATCGCAGCATGTTGGAAACTGAATTTGTCCATCCGTATGTTGCAGTCGAAGTCGAGTATACAGAAGGGCTTAACGGCACGAATCTATTAGTTATTAAACAGAGCGATGCTGCAATTATCGCTGACCTGATGTTGGGCGGAGATGGGCAAAGCCCTGGAGAAGAGCTCAATGAAATTCATTTGAGCGCAGTCCAAGAAGCGATGAATCAAATGATGGGATCAGCGGCGACTTCTATGTCGGCTGTATTCGACAAGAAAGTCGATATTTCGCCACCCTCCATCGATTTAATGGATATGCAAACGGATGAAGGCGTGGAAAGAATTCCAGAAGATGATCTACTCATAAAAATTTCTTTTGAATTAAAAGTAGGTTCATTGATTGATTCGAACATTATGCAGTTGTTCCCGCTTCAATTTGGGAAAAGTTTAGTTGCGTCATTAATGGATAGTGGTTCAAATGAAGAAGCGGCAGTAACAATGGAAGCTCCTGCCCGCCCGTCTTCACAGCAAACTGAACAAAATAGTAGTCCTCAGCAACAGTCTGCTCCTTTATATGAGCAACCAGCTCACGCTGAGCAACAGCAGCAATCGCATTTATATGAACAGCAGCCTATGCAGCAGCAATTGCCACCAAGGCAGCAACAGCCACAAGTTCAAGTTCAACAAGCACAATTCGCCAACTTTGAAACACCTTCGCTCAATCAAGGTGAAGTGAATAACTTGAATATGCTTCTTGATATTCCTTTGCAGCTGACAGTTGAGTTAGGGCGTACGAAGAGATCGGTGAAAGAAATATTGGAGCTATCCAGTGGATCAATCATTGAACTGGATAAATTGGCTGGGGAGCCGGTCGATATTTTAGTCAACAACCGGCATATCGCACGAGGTGAAGTAGTCGTCATTGATGAAAACTTCGGAGTTCGTATTACAGATATTTTAAGCCAAACAGAAAGACTGAATAATTTAAGATAGGATTTGGGGAGGCAATAACGATGAGTAAACGAATTTTAATAGTAGATGATGCAGCTTTCATGCGCATGATGATTAAAGATATTTTAACGAAGAACAACTTTGAAGTTGTAGGAGAAGCAGCTGACGGAGCGCAAGCAGTCGAGAAGTATATGGAATTGAAACCGGATTTAGTGACGATGGATATTACGATGCCGGAAATGGACGGTATTGCTGCTCTGAAGGCAATTAAAGAAAAAGATCCATCTGCTACGATTATTATGTGTTCAGCGATGGGTCAACAAGCTATGGTGATCGATGCAATTCAAGCGGGTGCTAAAGACTTTATCGTTAAGCCTTTCCAAGCGGACCGCGTTGTAGAAGCTATCCAAAAAGCATTGGGTTAAGCTATGCGTTTACCTAAAGTATTTAAATGGGCATCGATGCTTTTGATGGTCGCAATCATGTTCGCTGGAACAAACCCGGCAGCCTTTGCGGAAACGGATCAAAATAAATCTGTTTTCGATTGTGTTGAAAACAGTAAGGATTGCGATGAACAGCTTGATCAGTTGAATAGCCCCGAAGAACCGGCTGCCGACAGCTCACAAGAAGAGAAGGCTGTCGGTTATTCATTGGGGGATTTTGTTCGGACATTTTTAGCGTTTCTGTTTGTAATCGGGCTATTATTCGTTTTATTGAAGTTTATTAACCGTAAAAATAGAATGTTTTCACAACATCGATTTATGAAAAATGTAGGTGGTCTTTCATTAGGCCAACAAAAATCCGTTCAGCTTGTCATGATTGGCGATAAGTATTATTTGATCGGCGTTGGAGAAGATGTCCGCCTGTTAAAGGAAATTACTGATGAAAAAGAGATTGAGAACTTAGAAGCGTATTTCCAAGATGATGAAATGAAAGCTCCGCCGACCGTATTGACTACATTATTTAAGAAAGTCACTGGACAAAAGGAAGAGCCGCAAGAGGATAAAGGTTCTGATCCTGATTTCAATCAACTATTCACTACAAGAATTGATGAAATGAGAGAAGAACGAAAACGTCAGTTAAAACGATTGGAAGAAAAGGAGCGCAGAAAAGATGAATGATTTCGTCCAGTTTTTCTCGGACAGTAACCCGGCGAATGTATCGACATCCATCAAAATGCTGCTTCTTTTAACTGTACTGTCACTGGCGCCGGCAATTCTCATATTAATGACTTCATTTGCGAGAATCGTCATTGTACTGTCTTTCGTCAGAACTGCATTGGCAACCCAGCAAATGCCGCCCAATCAGGTAATTGTCGGGCTTGCATTATTTCTAACCTTTTTCATAATGGCACCTACTTTTCAAGAAGTGAATGAAACAGCGCTCACTCCTCTGTTTGCAGAAGAGATATCTCTCGACGAAGCGTATGATCGGGCGAGTATGCCATTTAAGGAATTTATGAGTAAGCATACAAGGCAAAAGGATTTGGAATTATTTTTGAGATATAACGAAGCCGATCGACCAGAGACATTAGAAGAAATTCCTTTGACAATGTTAGTGCCAGCCTTTGCACTAAGCGAACTGAAAACAGCGTTTCAGATGGGGTTCATGATTTTTATACCATTCCTTGTTATTGATATGATTGTTGCTAGTGTACTAATGTCCATGGGTATGATGATGTTGCCGCCTGTCATGATTTCTTTGCCATTTAAAATATTGCTTTTTGTTTTAGTGGATGGCTGGTACCTCATCATTAAGTCGTTGTTGCAAAGTTTTTAGCGGACATCTTTCGTTTTATTTGAAGCTTTGAGGAGTGGTGTTGAATGTCGGGCGAATTGGTCATATCGATAGCGGAGCGAGCAATTTGGGTCATCTTACTAACTTGTGGTCCATTATTGATCGTTGCCTTGGTGACAGGTCTTGCTGTCAGTATTTTTCAAGCGACAACGCAAATACAGGAACAGACCTTAGCTTTCGTTCCGAAAATTGTCGCTGTCCTCGTTGCAATCGTCTTTTTTGGACCGTGGATGCTGGCAAGAATCACGACCTTTGCTGCAGATATTTTTGATAATCTGATTCGGTATATTGGGTGATTGAATGGAGGATCTTTTACCGTCAGTTGCCGTCTATTTATTAATTTTAACTAGAGTTACCGCATTCATCGTAACGGTTCCTCTCTTTTCCTATAGGGCAGTGCCGACTACGCACCGCATATTGTTTGCCGCATTGTTGTCATGGATGATGGTCTATACGATTGAAGCGCCGGCTATCGAAATCGACGGAGTCTATTTCATGTACGTAATGAAAGAGGCTGCGACCGGGTTGTTTATTGGTTTAATCGCTTATATTGTCATTTCCGCAATACAAATTGCAGGCGGTTTTATCGATTTCCAAATGGGTTTTGCAATTGCGAACGTCATCGATCCGCAAACGGGTGCACAGTCACCTTTATTAGGACAATTTTTCAATATGTTAGCTATGCTGCTCATGTTGACGTTAAATGCGCACCATATGTTGTTAGACGGGATTTTTTACAGCTATCGTTTCATTCCGATCGATATGCTGTGGCCTGCTTTCGGTGAAGAGCGTTTAATCGAGTTTGTCGTCAAAACATTTGTAGCCGTATTCGCAATTGCATTTCAAATGTCCGTTCCGATCGTTGCTACTTTATTTTTAGTAGATTTAGCGTTAGGCATCACCGCGAGGACAGTACCTCAGCTAAATATATTCGTTGTTGGCTTCCCAATAAAGATTGGAGTCAGTTTCTTAGTATTAGCAACGATGGCGACTGTTATGGTTACAATGATGCGAAAGTTATTTGAAGTGATGATTTCTGCGATGAGGGATTTGATGATCATCTTAGGAGGTGGCTAATCTATGCTAAAACTTGATTTACAGTTTTTCGCCGGTGAAAAGACGGAGAAAGCCACCCCTAAGAAACGTCAAGATTCTCGAAAAAAAGGGCAAGTGCTAAAAAGTCAAGATGTTACGAGCGCAATCGTTCTGTTATTCGTATTTCTCTTTTTATATTTTGCTGCTGGTTTTATGCGGGACCATGTTTTTACGTTTTTCACACATACCTTTACAAAGTTTGTACCTTTACAAAGTTTGGATATTGATCAGACAATGCTTATTTACATAGAGATGATCATGCAAATGGCTATTGTTTTATTGCCTATTATGGCTATTTCCATCATTGCAGGAATTGGAGGCAACTTCTTTCAGTTCGGTTTGCTGTTCACTACTGAGCCGTTAAAGTTCGATTTGAAAAAAATCGATCCCGTCAAAGGGCTGAAAAGGATTTTTTCCATAAGAGCATTAGTTGAGCTGTTGAAATCATTATTGAAAATATCGTTTATCGGATCAGTCACGACGATCTTTTTATTGATGAATATTGATAAGGTTTTAGGCTTGGCATTTAAAACCCCTCAAGATACTTTAGTGACTGTTGGTCAATTAGTCGCTTTAATGGGCATCATAGCTTCATTTGTATTGTTGTTTATCTCAATTTTAGATTATTTTTATCAGAAATATGATTACGAAAAAAACCTTCGAATGTCTAAACAAGATATCAAGGATGAATATAAAAATTCGGAAGGGGACCCAATCATCAAATCGCGCATTAAACAACGTCAAAGAGAAATGGCGATGCGGCGTATGATGCAGGAAGTACCTCAGGCGGATGTTGTCATTACGAACCCGACTCACTTCGCAATCGCATTGAAATACGATGACACAAAAATGGATGCGCCCGTTGTCATTGCGAAAGGTGCAGATTTCATCGCCCAAAAGATCAAAATGATTGCGAAAGAGCATGACATTGTCATGGTTGAAAACCGTCCTCTCGCAAGATCGCTTTATGATGAGGTGGAGATTGGAGACCGTATTCCGGAGCAGTTTTTCAAAACAGTTGCAGAGATTTTAGCGTATGTATATCGCATTCAACGAAAAATTTGAGTTAATTTCGAGAAAGTAGGGATGGCATGCAGTTCAAAGATATCGGAGTGTTGGCAGCGGTCATCATGATTGTCGCGATGCTCGTCATCCCATTGCCGCCGTGGCTCCTAAGCTTCTTAATTATTATTAATATTACGTTAGCATTATTGGTTCTTTTAACATCGATGAATATGCAAGAGGCGTTGCAATTTTCCATCTTTCCTTCCTTATTGCTATTGCTAACATTGTTCCGTCTCGGATTGAACGTTTCCACTACACGAGCTATTCTTTCACAAGGGGATGCGGGTGGTGTAGTAGATACATTCGGTACATTTGTAACAGGTGGTAATGTTGTTGTTGGTCTCGTCGTATTCGTCATTTTAATCATTATCCAGTTCATCGTCATTACAAAAGGTTCAGAACGTGTTTCTGAAGTGGCAGCACGTTTTACACTTGATGCGATGCCTGGTAAACAGATGAGTATTGATGCTGATTTGAATGCGGGTATGATTTCCGAAGCAGAAGCCCGCATGCGTCGTGAAAAAGTAAGCAATGAAGCTGATTTCTATGGAGCAATGGATGGTGCGACGAAGTTCGTCAAAGGGGATGCAATTGCGGGGATTATCATTGTTATTATTAACCTTCTTGTCGGTATGATTATCGGTGTTGTTCAAATGGGTCTACCATTCGCTGAAGCTGCGACTAGATTTTCGCAATTGACTGTCGGTGATGGGATTGTGTCTCAAATTCCTGCATTGCTCATTTCAACAGCAACGGGAATTGTCGTTACACGGGCTGCATCAGAGGGCAATCTCGGTTCGGATATTACAAAACAGCTATTAGGCCAACCGAAGTTATTGTATGTTGCTGCAGCAACCGTTTTCCTTTTAGGATTATTTACTCCGATCAATGATATTTTAACAATTCCAATCGCGCTAGCACTTGCCGCCGGTGCATATGTTATGTCCAAAAAACCGGTGGAAGACCCGGAAGAGTTGCTTGAAATGGAAGAAGAAGTTGAAACAGAAGGAATGAAGAGCCCAGAGAATGTCGTTAATCTATTGAATGTCGATCCGATAGAATTCGAATTCGGCTACGGTTTAATTCCGTTAGTAGATGCTCAACAAGGCGGCGATTTGCTTGATCGGGTTGTCATGATTCGCCGTCAGTTGGCACTGGAATTAGGGTTAGTCATACCGGTTGTTAGAATACGGGATAATATTCAATTGCAGCCGAATGAGTATCGCATCAAGATAAAGGGAAATGAATTATCGAGAGGCGAGTTGCTTTTAGATCACTACTTGGCAATGAGCCCTTCAGACGATGATACAATTGTTGGCATTGATACAGTTGAGCCATCCTTTGGCCTGCCTGCAAAATGGATAACGGAAGACGTGAAAGAGGATGCCGAAATCTTAGGCTACACTGTAGTGGATCCGCCGAGTGTCGTTTCCACTCATTTAACTGAAGTGATACGTGCCAACGCTGCGGAATTGCTCGGCAGACAAGAGACGAAACAACTAATCGACCATGTGCATGAAACGTATCCGATCTTGGTAGACGAG
Organism: Sporosarcina contaminans; assembly: GCF_042679045.1. Lineage (NCBI taxonomy): Bacteria > Bacillati > Bacillota > Bacilli > Caryophanales > Caryophanaceae > Sporosarcina > Sporosarcina contaminans. The sequence goes on from NZ_JBHTLT010000016.1 coordinate 135,325, forward strand.
CTGACTCCTACGCCTCTTTCTATCGGCGAAATTCAAAAAGTATTGGCCAAATTGCTGAGTGAAAATGTTTCGATTCGAAATTTGCCTATTATTTTTGAAACGTTAGCCGATTACTCAAAATATACATCTGATGTAGATCTGTTAACAGAATATGTCCGCCAGTCATTAGCTCGGCAAATTACGAATCATTACGCGTCTAACGGTGAATCACTAAAGGTGTTAACTGTTTCAGGTAAAATCGAAAAATTGATTGCGGACAATATCCAACAGACTGAACAAGGAAATTTTTTATCGATCGATCCTGCCAATTCGCAAGAAATTCTTGAATCGATTGCAAGGGAAGTTGAAAGGGTAGCATTAATGGAACAATCACCTGTCATTCTATGTTCTCCTGCTATCCGAATGTATTTAAGGCAAATTACGGAAAGGTATTTCCCTCAAATTCCTATTCTTTCTTACAATGAACTTGAGGCTTCTATCGAAGTACAAAGTGTCGGGGTGGTGGATATTTAATGAAAATGAAAAAATACTCTGCAGCTACGATGGTGGAAGCAATGAAAAAGGTGAGGGCGGATTTCGGGGATGACGCGGTCATCCTCAACTCATCTGTCGTGAAGACGAAAGGCTTTTTAGGTTTTTTCAAAAAGCAATCAGTTGAAGTGTTAGCTGGATACGATGAACCAGTTGAGAAGCCTGCTCCATTCAAAAAAGAAGATCATTATGCGCCGATTCAACAAGTCGTTGAACACAATGTAAAGCCTTCTGTTGATTTGAAAAATGAAATGGAAGAAATGAAAAAAATGCTTCAAGAAATGAAACAATCCGTTTCTTTTAGTCAATATCCAGATAGTATGAATCCACTTCTTACTCTATTGGAACGTCAAGAGCTATCCCAATCACTGATGCTATCTATCGGTGATGGGATTTTTACGAAAATGAAGGAAGAAAAAAGGGATTTTACAGTGAAGGAACAAGCAGAAATTGCTAAAGAACTATTGTTGAAGGAATTTACAAATATTCCTTTTGGCGGCATCTCATTCACTAAAAAATATATAAATGTATTAGGGCCAACAGGAGTAGGTAAAACGACAACGATTGCTAAAATTGCTGCAAGATCGGTTTTGGAGCATAAAAAGAAAATCGGTTTTATAACGACTGATACGTATCGAATTGCTGCAATTGAGCAATTGAAGACGTATGCAAACTTATTGCAAGCTCCTGTCGAAGTGGCATATAGTCATGAGGATTTTCTTGCGGCGATTGAAAATTTAGGCGATCGGGATATGATTTTCATCGACACAGCAGGCAGGAATTATAAAGAAGAAAAGTTTGTAAACGACTTAAAACAACTCATTAATTTTGATTTGGAAATGGAGTCGTTCCTTGTACTTTCTGTTACGTCGAAGGAAGAAGATATGAAAATGATCATAGAACAATTTCAGTCGTTCCCGATTGAAAAATTCATATTTACAAAAATTGATGAAACGGGATCCGTTGGACCGATGTTCAACCTAATGCAACAGTATAAAATGGGAACAGCCTATTACACGGATGGTCAAGAGGTTCCCGAGGATATTGCGGAAGCGGAGCTTGAAAAAATGATAGACCTTCTATTGGCAGGTGTTGCTCATGCGTGATCAGGCAGAAGCACTCCGATTGAAAGTGTTAAAGGCGCAAGGCAGTTTGGCAAGATCAATTGCTATTGTCAGTGGCAAAGGTGGGGTCGGGAAATCGAATTTCACGACAAATTTTGCCCATTCGCTTCGTTTGAAGGGAAAAAAAGTGATTGTCATCGATATGGATATTGGAATGGGCAATATCCATATTCTTTTAGGGGTCGCTCCTCGTTATAGCATGAAAGATTATTTAATGGGACAGCAACCGTTGGAATCAGTGATCAATAAAGAAGACGAAGGGCTGACCTTCATTGCAGGAGGATCTGGACTTGATACGGTATTAGATTGGTCTGAAGCGATGTTCGAACGGTTGATCACAGCATTTGAGCAATTGCAAACGGAATATGATTTCATTCTTTTTGATATGGGCGCCGGAGCTACCCAACGCTCAATTGAATTGATCATTGCGGTGGATGAAGTGATTGTCATTTCGACAACAGAGCCGACTTCCATTACCGATGCATATTCGATGATGAAATTTATTTACCTAAAAGACCCAGACAAAAAATTCCATCTTGTCAGCAATCGGGTATTTAGGTCAGACGATGGAAGTGACGCAGTTAATCGACTGCAATTTGCAATGCGGAAATTTTTAGATAAAGAAACGAACGTTTTAGGATTTCTGCCAGAAGATGATGCCGTACATCAGGCAGTTTTATCCCAAAAGCCATTTTTGCTCCAATATCCTAACGCTCCGATTTCAAAAAAAATGGTCGTAATAGCGGATAAATTTGTCCAATCAGACCCAAATGGTGTGGATGATCGACCTATAGGATTCTTAAGTAAATTGAAAAGCATTTTCTCGAAAGGACGTGGGTGAATTGAACGAAAACAGTGAAAAGAAAGTTTTAGTAGTCGATGATTCGGCATTTATGCGTAAACTGATTTCGGATATGTTGTCAAAACATCCGAATCTAACTGTAATCGGAACTGCCCGCAATGGGAAAGATGCGCTTTCAAAAGTGCAAACGATGAAGCCTGACGTTATTACAATGGATATAGAGATGCCATTAATGAACGGTCTTGAGGCTTTAAAGGAAATTATGGATCATTATCCGACACCAATTGTCATGCTATCAAGCACGACTGAAATTGGAGCAGCAAACACGATTACTGCTATCGAATATGGCGCAGTCGATTTTGTTGCTAAACCTGGTGGTCCCATTTCATTAAATTTAGGGGAAGTTGAAAAAGAGATCGTAGAAAAAGTTTATGCTGCTTCTAAAGTCCGGGTAGATCGATTGATAAGAAGAGACATTGTAAGGAAACCTATCCTTCAATCAACTACAACAGCACCTGAACAATCTTCTATTCAGCCGTTGAATAAAGACTTGCCATCTCCTCGAGCTGTTCACAAAAAGATTTCCAAATCACAGCGTTCTTTTGTTATAATAGGTACATCGACAGGGGGGCCTCGAGCACTACAAGAAGTGCTTACGAGCTTACCTGCTAATATTCCCGCACCGATCTTAATTGTTCAGCATATGCCGCCTAACTTTACGAAGTCTTTAGCGGAACGGCTCAATGGCATGAGTGCTCTGCGCATTAAAGAAGCTGAAGATGGAGAAGAGCTTTTGAATGGCGTCGCTTATATAGCACCAGGTGGCATACATTTAAAATTTGAAAAAAGTGGGATTGGTTATAAGGTTCGTTTAGATCCATCTGAACCGCCGAGGATGGGACATAGGCCTTCTGTCGATGTGCTTTTGGAATCAGCCGCATTAAAACAAGACTTACAGTATGTTACAGCTATAATGACAGGCATGGGTCATGACGGGAGAGATGGGATGCGTAAATTACAAGCTTCCTGTACAACAGTAACGATTGCCGAGTCAGAACAGACTTCAGTCGTTTACGGTATGCCGAAAGCGATCAAGGATGCAGGCCTTGCTGATGAAGTCGTCGATTTACAAAATATAGCACCAACTATTATGGAAATCTTATTAGGGTAAAGGGGGCACCGCAGGATGGAAACGAATCAGTATTTGGAAATGTTTTTGGATGAAAGTAAAGAACATCTCCAATCTTGCAATGAGCATTTATTGGAATTGGAAAATAACCCCGATGATTTAGCGATCGTCAATGAAATCTTCAGATCCGCACATACGTTAAAAGGTATGTCTGCAACGATGGGCTATGAAGATATCGCCGATTTGACACATAAAATGGAAAACGTTTTAGACGCGATTCGAAATGCGAAAATACGGGTCACGACAGAAATTTTGGATGTTGTATTCAAAGCTGTCGATTACTTGGAAGAAATGGTGATGGACATTGAAGCAGGCGGAACTGGAAAAAAAGATGTACAAGCTTTAGTTCAAACGTTAAATGAAATAGAAGCTGGTAACACTTCAATCAGTTTACCTCAACAAGAAACAGCTGCCACAATTGCAGCAGAAGAGGAGCAAAATACAGAAGAATCCTCTGCTTCTTCTCTTGACTATGACGATTATGAAATGACGGTAATTAGTCAATCACAAGAGTCGGGCTTCAATGCTTATGAAATTAATGTTGAATTACGAGAAGACTGTCTTTTAAAAGCTGCACGTGTATTTATGGTGTTCGAAATCTTGGAAAAGTCCGGAGAAATCATTAAAACGGCACCGAAAGTCGAACAGCTTGAAAACGAAGAGTTTGACGAAAAATTCACTGTCGTATTATTGACGAAAGAGGAAGCGGACACTTTACAAGCAAAAGTGATGAAAGTTTCTGAAGTTGCAAAGGTGGATGTGAAGGCAATTACAGGAGCAACGTTGCTAAAAAACAAACGTGCGAAAGAGGATGAACTTTCGAAAGTTCCTGCAAGTCATAAACCTGTTGAGGAGGACAAAGGAAAAAAAGATAGCGTTCCTCAAAAAGGCAAGCGTACGTCAGTTGCTTCAAGCGGCAATAAAACAATTCGCGTTAATATCGATCGCCTTGATGTTCTTATGAATCTATTCGAAGAGCTAGTAATTGATAGAGGTAGATTGCAATCGATAGCAAGTGAGTTACATAACCCAGATTTAAATGAAACAGTAGAAAGAATGACACGCGTATCCGGAGATTTGCAAAATATCATTTTAAACATGCGCATGATTCCTGTAGAGACGGTGTTCAATAGATTTCCGAAAATGGTTCGCCAACTTGCGAGGGATCTAAATAAGAAAATTAATCTTGAAATAATCGGTGCTGAAACAGAGTTGGATCGTACAGTTATTGATGAGATCGGCGATCCACTCGTTCATTTGATCCGAAATGCACTTGATCATGGTATTGAAAGCCCAGCGGAAAGGTTGGCAAAAGGGAAGCCGGAAGAGGGTACCGTTTCACTTCGCGCTTACCATTCGGGTAACCACGTTTTCATTGAATTGGAAGATGATGGGGCAGGAGTCAACCGTGAACGGGTATTGAAAAAGGCGATTGAAAGAGGAATTGTGACGGAAGAAATTGCCGATACATTAACTGATAAGCAAGTCGCTGAACTCATTTTAGCATCCGGATTCTCTACTGCCGAAAAAATTACAGACGTTTCAGGGCGCGGTGTTGGACTGGATGTCGTAAAAAGCACGATCGAATCGCTCGGTGGATATATTACGATTGACTCAAAAGAAGGGCAAGGTTCTCTATTCCAAGTTCAGCTGCCATTAACGCTTTCTATTATTTCCGTTATGCTTGTCAATTTGGAAAAAGATATTTACGCAATTCCTTTATCGTCCATTATTGAAACAGCAATTATTCAAAAGACGGATATTTTAAATGCGCATAACCAAAAAGTGATCGATTTCAGGGGTAGCATTGTGCCGCTCGTATATTTGAAAGATATTTTCGAAATGGAAGAGCAGGGAGAAGACGAAAACGATGAATTCCAATCTGTCGTCATCGTCCGTAAAGGAGATAAGTTGGCGGGACTCGTTGTCGATTCATTTATCGGACAGCAGGAAATTGTCTTAAAATCATTAGGAAATTACTTGCAAAGTGTATTCGCGATTTCCGGCGCCACAATTCTTGGGAACGGCCAAGTTGCACTCATCGTAGATTGCAATTCACTAATCAAATAGGTAGGAGGAGAAAACATGGCTGAGTTGAAAGAATTAGTTGGACGTGAAGAAATGAAAGTAATCATATTCCAGCTGATGGAAAAAGAATATGCGATTGAAGTCGATGTGGTTGAATCGATTGAGAAGCTGATTTCAGTTACAAGAGTTCCGAAAACACCATCCTATGTGAAAGGCGTCATCAATTTACGGGGGGTCGTCACACCGATTGTCGACCTTCGCGATCGCTTCGGCATGGAACCAAAACAAATGGATGATAGCAGCCGAATTATTATTGTGTCACTCTTAGAGTTCGAAGTAGGCTTAATCGTTGATGCAGCCAATGATGTCATTGACATACCCGTATCCGCGATCGAACCTCAACCTGAAGTCGTTGATTCGATTGAGTCTGAATTCATTGCTGGCGTTGCGAAAGTTGATAAACGATTATTAGTTATGCTCAATTTAGATAAAGTATTGCAGCCAGTAAAACGAGTGATTGCAGATGAGTTCTGATAACCAGATTACGGACATGCATTTAGATGTGCTAAAAGAGATAGGGAATATCGGGGCTGCCCATGCGGCTACCTCCCTATCTCAATTATTGGATCGAAAAATCGAAATGTTAGTGCCGAATGTCCGCCTTGTTTCATTCGATGAAATGTTTGAATTGGCAGGGGGGCCTGAAAAAATTGTCGCTGGAATTTTTCTCCGCATTGAAGGTGATTTATCAGGCAGCATGTTTTTTGTCTTGCCAATCGAGTCTGCAAATGAATTCATTCAACGCATGATTGGGGATCCTTCGTTCGATTTCGGTGCAAACCCGATCCCTGAAATGGGTGTTTCGGCTATGCAAGAATTAGGCAATATTTTATCGGGTTCTTATTTGTCGTCTCTTTCAGATTTTACAAAACTGAATATCTACCCGACTGTCCCATCTTTGAGTGTTGATATGGTAGGCGCGATCGTCAGTTTTGGACTGATTGAAGTGTCCCATTACAGTGATGAAGTGATCGTAATTGATACGCGCATTAATGAGGACAATGAAGATGGTTCTTCAAGTGTTGACGGCCATTTCTTCCTACTGCCTGACCCGCCTTCCTATATAACTATTTTCCGATCATTAGGTGTTATGTAGTATGACAGCGCTTAAAACGGTTGTTAGGGTAGGCATCGCAGACATGAACGTAGTTAAATCTCCTGACTGCATTCGAACATCTGGGCTTGGTTCGTGCGTAGGGGTAGTGCTATATGATGAAGTTAGAAAAATTGCCGGGTTATTGCATGTAATGTTGCCTGATTCCAAATTAGGAAAATCGGATCAATTGAACGTAGCCAAGTTTGCTGACACCGGAATTTATGCGCTTATGGAGGCATTGAAGGCAGAAGGCGCCAGGCCAATGTCTTTAAAAGCGAAAATTGCTGGCGGCGCTCAAATGTTCCAGTTTGGTTCAAATGATACAATTCGAATTGGACCTAGAAATGTGGAAGCAGTGAAAAACGAATTGAAAAGGCTGTCGATTCCGATCGTTGGGGAAGATACCGGCGGATCGAGTGGAAGAACAATTGAATTTGATCCGGAAACAAGCAAATTGAATATCCGAACTGTCAATGCCGGAACGAAAGATATATAAAAAAGTAAATCTCTGCACTTAAAATCCGGATTTATTGCCAATAACCTATGAATTCCATACTTGTAGGCTTGCGGCTATGAATACGATAAAATAAGGAAGCGGCTGACCGATTCAGTCGCTTTTTTTCATAATTTTTTGCTATAATAGTAATCAATGAAAAGTAAAAGATTGAACTATATTCATATGGAAAGTGAGGGATTCGATGTCCAAACAGGATTTGACGGAAGAAGAAGCATGTTGGGAACTTTGGCTGAAGGATAGAGATTCCGATGCCGGCGATATGCTCGTCCGAAAATATACTCCTCTCGTCAATTACCATGTACAACGAATCAGCTCAGGCTTACCCCGCAATGTGTCAAGAGATGACATTATGAGTTTAGGGCTGCAAGGCTTATTTGATGCGTTGACAAAATTCGATCCGAAAAGGGATTTGAAGTTTGATACATATGCCTCTTTCCGTATTAGAGGTTCAATTATTGATGGTTTAAGAAGGGAAGATTGGCTCCCGCGCTCTTCACGCGAGAGAACAAAAAAGCTTGAAGAGGAAATTAATAAATTAGAACAAACTTTGCTGCGCCATGCAACCCCTGAGGAAATTGCAGAACACGTTGGAATGACGGTAGATGACGTTTATCAAACCGTCCATGAGCAATATTTCTCCAATGTTTTGTCGATGGATGAGCGCATGCATGATGATGAAGAGGATGGACATAAATCTTTTCTCATTAAAGATGAAAACGAGCGGACGCCTGAACAGCAAATGATGATGGGTGAGTTAGTCGGAGAATTATCCGAAAAAATTAAAACCCTGAACGAAAACGAGCAACTTGTACTGAATCTTTTTTATACGGATGAAATGACATTAACAGAAATCGGTGAAATATTGGAGTTGTCAACTTCACGGATTTCACAAATTCATTCGAAAGCGCTTTTTAAACTTCGTAAACTGCTATTGCCTGAAATCGTCGATGGAGGGATTCTATGAGCTTAAAAAGTATAGAACTACAAATTGCAATACCAAAAACGTTCGAAGCTGGCAAGGTAGCTGAGCAAAAACAGCAACAATCACAGTTGAATCAAGATTTAGCGAATGCATTGACAGAAAAGCGTGCGGAAAAAATGAAGGAAAGTGTCATGGAAACGGAAGAGTACGCGAAAACAAATCCGGATCGTAAAAATGATCAGCAACAAAATGAGCAAAAGCAAAATGAAAAGCGAAAACAAGAAGAGGAAATGAAGACGATCCACCCTTACAAAGGTTCGTTCGTCGATTTTACGGGGTAATGACATGCAAACCATTTTTTTAGTGTTTCTATTTTTATTGAATATGATCGCTTTTTACATTATCGCATTGCTTTATGTGAAAGTGTCGAAGTTCAACAATTTGGAGATGAAGCAGCAGAAGCTTATGGAAGAGATGGATAATGCCATCGGAGCTTATTTGACGGAAATGAAAGATGAAAATGAGCGCCTTATAAAAATTATTGAAGAACGCCAACAAAAAGACGATGTTTATCATGCAGGCAGCCAAGGGGATAATATGAAAGAAAGCAATACTGATAAAATAGTGGCACAAGCGGAAAGTGATTTTGTGTTGAAGTCTCCGAAAATCCCTGTGAAAATGGCTTTGAAATCCTATCAAAGTATGCCTATTTCCGCAAAAAAGACGGAAACTGATAAGGCTGTTGAGGATCCGGTTCAGGAAACTGCAGCCGAACCGATCGAGATGGACGACCGATCTCTAGCGTTTTCAATGCAACAACAAGGAATGTCTGTTGAAGAGATTGCAAAGCAATTAGGGAAAGGCAAGACATACGTTGAGCTGTTGTTAAAGTTTCGGTAAAGTCAGTTGCATTCAATAATTACTTATGTTATATTATCAAATGGTGTTAATACACACGTATGCGGACGATGGAGAAGGTGCCGTCAGGTCGCTTTATCGGATGAAGCATGCGGAGGAATCTAACCAAATAGGAGGAAGAAAAATGTCAGTAATCTCAATGAAACAGCTGCTTGAAGCAGGTGTACATTTCGGTCACCAAACACGTCGTTGGAACCCGAAAATGAAAAAATATATTTTCGTGGAGCGTAACGGCATCTATATCATCGATCTTCAAAAGACGGTGAAAAAACTTGAAGAAGCATACGACTTCATGCGCCAAGTTGGTGCGGAAGGCGGAAAAGTACTATTTGTTGGTACTAAAAAGCAAGCGCAAGAAGCGATCAAAGAAGAAGCTGAACGCGCTGGTATGTACTACATCAACCAACGTTGGCTTGGTGGTACACTTACAAACTTCGGTACAATTCAAAAACGTGTTGCACGTATGAAACAAATCGAAACGATGGAAGAGGACGGTACATTTGACGTACTTCCTAAAAAAGAAGTTTCTGAACTAAGAAAAGAACACGAACGCCTCGTTAAATTCCTTGGCGGTATCCGTGATATGAAATCATTGCCGGATGTCATTTTCGTTGTTGACCCACGCAAAGAGCGTATCGCAGTTGCAGAAGCAATCAAATTGAACATTCCACTCGTTGGAATTGTTGACACAAACTGTGATCCTGACGAAATCGACTATGTAATCCCTGCTAACGACGATGCAATCCGTGCAGTCCGTCTATTGACTAGCAAAATGGCTGATGCTTTAATCGAATCTAGACAAGGCGCTGACGAAGAGGTTTCTGAAGAAGAAGCTGAAACGGTAACTGCAGAGTAAGAGCAAATGAACAGACGATAAGCGGCCAACCCCCTTATCGTCTTTTTTAAAGAATTGTCGTAAATGATACTCAAACAGGAGGAATAGTAAATGGCAATTACAGCACAAATGGTAAAAGAATTGCGTGAAAAAACAGGTGCAGGCATGATGGACTGCAAAAAAGCACTTACTGAAGTAAATGGAGACATGGAAGCGGCAATTGACTTCCTACGTGAAAAAGGACTTTCAAGCGCTGCTAAAAAAGCCGACCGCATTGCAGCAGAAGGAACTACAAGCATCATCGTTGACGGCAACAATGCTGTAATCTTCGAAGTGAATGCAGAAACAGACTTCGTTGCGAAAAACGAAGGCTTCCAAACACTTGTTAAAGAACTTGGTGAACATCTTCTAGCAGTTAAACCTGCGACGATTGAAGAAGCAAACGAGTCCAAAATGTCCAACGGTTTAACAGTTGCTGACCATATTTCAAACGCAGTAGCTAAAATCGGAGAAAAGATTACACTTCGCCGTTTTGAAGTGAAAACTAAAACGGATAACGATGCATTCGGTCCTTATCTTCATATGGGCGGACGCATCGCAGTGTTAACTGTCCTTGAAGGAACAACAGATGCAGACGCTGCTAAAGACGTGGCAATGCACATCGCAGCTTTGAACCCTAAATACATTTCACGCGACCAAGTTTCAGCTGAAGAAGTTGAACATGAGCGCCGCGTATTGACTGAGCAAGCTTTAAATGAAGGCAAGCCAGAAAATATCGTTGCGAAAATGGTTGAAGGACGCCTTGGAAAATATTTTGAGGAAATCTGTGTACTTGACCAAGCATTCGTTAAAAACTCCGATCAAAAAGTTCGTGATTTCGTTAAATCAACTGGCGGCACTTTGAAAGATTTTGTGCGCTACGAAGTCGGAGAAGGAATTGAAAAGCGCGAAGATAACTTTGCGGATGAAGTTATGAGCCAAGTTAAAGGCAACTAATTTCAACTATAAGAGATAATAAAAAAGTAGGGGACACAGCATTGTGTTCCCTATTTTTCGAGAAAATAGTGGATGGAGGGTACATATGAGCGTCCCAAAATATGAAAGAATCGTTTTGAAACTTAGTGGTGAAGCACTTGCCGGCGATAAAGGATTTGGCTTATCACCAGGAATTATTAAATCTGTGGCAGCTCAAATTAAAGAAGTGACAGATTTAGGTGTAGAAGTCGCTGTCGTTGTCGGTGGCGGTAACATTTGGCGAGGAAAAATCGGTAGTGAGATGGGCATGGATCGAACAACTGCGGATTATATGGGTATGCTTGCCACTGTTATGAATTCATTGGCATTGCAAGACGCACTTGAAAAATTGGAAGTCGAAACGCGGGTTTCCTCTTCAATTGATATGCGTCAAGTTGCAGAACCTTATATCCGTCGTAAGGCGATCAGGCATCTTGAAAAGAAACGCGTTGTCATTTTTGCTGCTGGAACGGGGAATCCTTACTTCTCTACAGATACGACTGCCGCTTTACGTGCAGCTGAAATTGAGGCAGACGTCATCTTAATGGCGAAAAACAACGTTGATGGTGTATATTCAGCAGATCCAATGAAAGATGAATCTGCAGTGAAATATACTGAACTCACTTATATCGATGTGATCAGCCAAGGACTTGAGGTTATGGATTCAACTGCTTCAACCCTATGTATGGACAATGACATCCCTCTCGTAGTATTCTCGATTATGGATAAAGGAAATATTAAGAAAGCCGTATTAGGAGAACCGATTGGTACGGTTGTCAGGAGGAATGGGTAAATGCCGAAAGCAGTATTGGATCAAACAAAAGACAAAATGGAGAAAGCGGTTGGAGCGTTAACGAGAGAGTTGGCTTCAATTCGCGCAGGACGTGCGAATGCTTCTTTGTTGGATAGAATTTCCGTCCTTTATTACGGAGCGCCTACGCCGTTAAACCAAATGGCAGGAATTTCGGTTCCTGAACCACGGTTGTTAGTTGTGCAACCTTATGACAAAACAACATTAGGCGATATCGAAAAAGCGATATTGAAATCAGATATCGGAATTACACCTTCAAATGATGGGTCTGTCATTCGTCTGGCAGTTCCTGCGTTGACAGAAGAGCGTCGTAAAGAGCTTGTGAAACAAGTGAAAAAGGAAGCTGAAGATTCAAAGGTCGCTATCCGCAACATACGCCGTGATGCAAATGATGAATTGAAGAAACTTGAAAAAAACAGTGAAATCACAGAAGATGAATTGCGTCGTGGAGGAGAAGAAATCCAAAAATTAACGGATTCTTTCATTGAAAAAATTGATGAAGTCGCAAAAGAAAAAGAAAATGAAATTATGGAAATCTGATTGAAGAACTTTTCATATGAGCGAGCGTCCTACTTTCAGGACGCTTTTTTTATCGAATAAAAAACGGTAATGAATAGAACATGAACACGATATAATCCGTTGAGGCTAATGAATTCAAACGGATAAATGGATAATATTTATTTCGCCACAGCATAGTTTAGAAGAGAACATGCAAAAGCACAGTTATTTTGAATGAAATTTATTGAACGATTTGATACGATAGATTAGGTACTTGCTCAAAAAAGCAGGCGAGTGGAGGAAACCGAATGTTAGAAAAACTGTTAAGGAAAAAAACTGCAGAGACAGAAACATCACTTTCTGACAGAGTACAATCTGTCAAAAGCAAACAAGTACCTTCACACGTCGCCATTATTATGGATGGGAATGGTAGATGGGCAAGGCAGAGAAGCTTGCCACGAATTGCGGGACATCATGAAGGCATGAAAACAGTCCGGAAAATAACGAGGATTGCAAACGATCTTGGCATAAAAGTACTGACACTATACGCGTTCTCAACGGAAAATTGGAAAAGACCAAAAATGGAAATCGATTTCCTCATGAAACTGCCCGGAGAATTTCTAAGCACGTATTTGCCCGAATTGATCGAGCGGAATGTAAAAGTGGAAATGATCGGAAATTATGATGCGTTACCGGAACACACGAAGGAATCAATACAAAAAGCTGTAGAAGCGACATCCCGAAATGACGGCCTCATTTTGAACTTCGCCATGAATTACGGCAGCCGCCTCGAAATCGTCAACACTGTAAAAGAAATTGCTAAATTAGCGGTTGAGAAGAAAATTTCGATAGAAGATATTGATGAGTCTATGATTGAAGCACATTTGATGACTGCTCATTTACCAGAACCAGACTTACTCATACGAACGAGCGGAGAAGTGCGATTGTCGAACTTTATGCTTTGGCAGCTCGCCTATACAGAGTTTTCGTTTGTTGATGTATTATGGCCAGATTTCGATGAAGATTGCATGGTAGGGGCGATTGAAGAGTTTCAGATGCGTAGCCGGCGCTTCGGTAATGTAGAAGGAGAAAAACTATAGTGAAACAGAGAATCATTACAGCAGTCGTAGCATTGGCAATCTTTTTCCCGTTAGTCATCATTGGCGGATTGCCGTTCACAATAGCTATTTATGCAATTGCATCAGTAGGATTATATGAATTATTACGAATGAAAAACATATCCCTCTTTTCTGTAGAAGGGATCATCACTTGGATTGCACTAATCGTATTGCTCTTGCCTGCCAAATGGGCAACGACAGTTGAGGAAGCGATTCATTTTTCGAAAATTGAAATGGCGTTTGCACTTATATTGATCTTATTAATTTATACTGTCATCTCTAAAAATCAATTTACATTTGAGCATGCTGCCTTCATGGCACTTAGCGCATTATATGTCGGCATCGGCTTCTATTACTTCATAGAGACCCGTATTTATGGTTTTGAATATGTGTTTTATGCATTGCTTGTCATATGGGCAACTGATTCTGGAGCCTATTTTACAGGCAGAAAGATCGGAAAGAGGAAATTATGGCCTGAAATTTCTCCGAACAAAACGGTTGAAGGTTTTGTCGGGGGAATTCTTTATGCTGTCGTATTTGCGATTGTGTTCCAACTCTTTTATCCGGTTGCTTCGTCCATTTGGCTGCTATTTGTCGTAACAATCATCGCATCGATTGTCGGGCAGCTTGGAGACTTAGTTGAATCGGCTCTAAAAAGGCATTTTGACGTAAAAGACTCCGGAACATTACTGCCAGGACATGGCGGCATTTTAGACCGCTTTGATAGCCTTCTATTTGTGTTGCCACTCCTTCATTTTCTGCAATTTGTAGGATGATGTAACTTTTGTCCACTCTTTGATATGCTGTAGTATGAATGCAAAAAAATTCTCGGATCAAACCGGGGGTTAAATCCTTGCAGAATTTATTTAAAGCCTCCTGTACAAGTAGGATGACAATTGGCCAAGCCTTACGAAGTATAGGAAAGGTTGAAAGGAAGTCAATGGATATATGACAAAGAAAATAAGTCTGTTAGGTGCCACAGGCTCGATTGGCACCCAGACATTGGATATACTTCAATCAAATCCAGAACGATTCAAATTGATCGCTTGCTCTGCAGGTACAAATATTGATGCTATCAGAAAAATTATCACTCATCATCATCCATTAATCGTATCGGTAATGAACCAATCTGATGCTCAAGTATTGTCGACTGAATTTCCAGCCACTCAATTTTATTATGGCAAGGAAGGGCTAATTGAAGTAGCTGCCTATGCAGGTGCTGATCTACTCATTAATGCTGTTATTGGCAGCGTTGGACTAGAGCCGACATTGCATGCTATCCGAGCAGGTATTCCGATCGCAATTGCCAATAAGGAAACGTTGGTGGCGGCAGGTGAAATTGTTATGCAGGAAGCCCGACACCATGAAGTGCCAATAGTACCTGTCGATAGTGAACACTCCGCTTTGTTTCAGGCGTTGAACGGGGAAAACCCGAAAAGAATTTCGCGCTTGCTACTCACTGCTTCAGGCGGAAGTTTCCGTCATTTAACGAGGAGTGAATTAAACAATGTAACGGTCGAACAGGCATTGGCTCATCCGAATTGGTCGATGGGCAATAAATTGACCATCGATTCTGCAACAATGATGAACAAAGGGCTTGAAGTGATTGAAGCGCATCATCTATTTCAAATGCCTTTTGATAAAATTGACTGTGTCCTTCATAAGGAAAGCATTATTCATTCGATGGTTGAGTTTGAGGACACGAGTGTAATGGCTCAATTAGGCTCACCCGATATGCGAGTGCCAATTCAATATGCAATGACTTATCCAGATAGAATTCCAATGCAGCAACCGAAGCCTCTTCGCTTGGAGGAAATAGGGGCATTGCATTTTGAAAAGATGGATTTTGATCGTTATAAAGCGTTATCATTAGCTTATGAAGCAGGAAAAGAGGGCGGAACGATGCCTGCAGTGATGAATGCGGCAAATGAAATAGCCGTGCATTTGTTTATGAAAGGTGCCATCCCGTTTCTGCAAATCGAAGAAATTGTCGAGCGAATGATGAATGAACACCAGTCGATTAATGCGCCGACTTTGGAAGCGGTTTTGGAAGCGGATTCGAATACTCGTCAAAAGGTATATGATATGGTAAAATAAATTATTTGATAAAACGGCTAAGTTGGCCAGTTGAGGTGGTTTTTGATGGAAACCGTTATCGCGTTTATTATCATTTTCGGTTCTCTTGTCTTTTTTCATGAATTAGGGCATTTCTTATTCGCGAAAAAGGCTGGTATCTTAGTGAGGGAATTCGCAATTGGATTCGGACCGAAAATTTTATCTCTCCGAAAAGGGGAAACTTTATACACAATCCGTATTTTGCCTTTAGGCGGTTACGTCCGAATGGCAGGAGAGGATTTTGATACAGTTGAGCTGCAACCTGGCTATCGCGTCGGTATCATACTGAACGAGGAAGATGAAGTGGAGAAAATCTACTTAAACCGCAATGTGAACAATCCGAATGTCTTATTCTTGGAAGTGGAGAAAGCGGATTTGAGCAGAAAGCTCTTTATTGAAGGCTATGATGAAGAAGGAAAGATCGTTCGCTTCAATATCGCTAGGGATGCGATCGTCAATGAGAAGGGGCAGGAAACATTAATTGCTCCTTATGACCGGCAATTTGATTCGAAACCGTTGGGCAGCCGTGCGATGACGATTTTTGCGGGACCTTTATTCAACTTCATCTTAGCATTTTTCATTTTCCTGGCGATCGGCCTGTTACATGGAGTGCCTACAAACGAGCCAATCATTACTAAGGTATTGGATGATCGGCCGGCTTATGAGGCTGGAATGGAAAACGGCGATTTTGTTAAGGAAGTGGATGGCGAGTCAATCGAGTCTTGGACCGAGTTCTCTGACATAATTAAAGATCACCCCGGTGAACAGCTTCAAATGAAAGTGGAGCGTGACGGAGAGCTTGTAACATTGCTTGTCACACCCGACACGCTTAAAGAAGCGGGGCACAAGTATGGTCAAATTGGAGTAGAATATACGAGCCCGGTGGAAAAAAATGCGTTGAAAGCTGTCGTATTCGGGGCACAAGAGACGTATACGTGGATCAAGAGGATCTTCGAATTATTGGGAATGCTTGTAACCGGTCAATTTACAATCGATGCATTAAGTGGACCGGTCGGTATTTACAAAGCAACTGAGGAAGTTGCACAATTTGGCATCTTTACACTAATGAATTGGGCAGCAATGCTTAGCATCAACTTAGGGATTATGAATTTACTTCCTTTGCCTGCATTAGACGGCGGTAGGTTACTCTTCTTCCTCTTTGAAGCAATCCGAGGGAAACCGGTCGATAAGCAGAAAGAAGGCATGATTCACTTTGTCGGCATTATGTTATTAATGGTGCTAATGGTTGTTGTAACTTGGAATGACATCCAAAGATTTTTCTTTTAGCACAATATGGAATGGCACCTGACTTCTTATCGGACGAAAAGATTCATGGTGCCATTCTCATTTTCAGTAGAGAAAATGTGTTTGAAAACGAGGTGGTAATATAAATGAAACAATCAAAAACATTTATACCTACTATGAGAGAAACGCCTACAGATACTGAAATTGCTTCCCATCAGCTTTTGTTAAGGGCAGGATACATACGGCAACATGCAAGTGGTATTTATCATCTTCTTCCATTGGCGAAAAAGGTAATTCGTAAAATTGAAGCGGTTATTCAGGAAGAAATGGAAAAATTAGAAGCGGTTGAATTGGCAATGCCGATTATGCAATCATCTTCTTTGTTGGAGCAGACAGGAAGATGGTCAACTTCGGAAAAAGAACTTTTTAAAGTGCAAGATCATAATGGAAGGCAATTCGCAGTTGGTCCATCGCAGGAAGAGTTAATCACCTCGCTTATATCTGCTGAAGTGAATTCTTATAAGAAATTGCCTTTAACAGTATTTCAGATTGCTTCCAAATTTATTGATGAACAACGCCCACGACACGGTTTATTGCGAAGCAGGGAAGACATTGTGAAAGATGCATACTCGTTCCATACTTCTAATGAAAGCTTGCAAATGAAATATGATGAGATGAGACAAGCATATGCCAATATATTTGCAAGGCTAAATTTGCAAGTTCGAGAAGTGGTATCCTTAGGTGATGGGATGAATCAGGAACCTGTGCATCAATTTTTCTCTATATCGGATGCGGGGGAAGAAATTATCGCATATAGCGATTCATCATCTTACGCTGCTACTATTGAAACCGCTGAAGTAAACATTGACTACAAAAAATCGACAGAGCTCCAAAAAGAGATTGAACAGGTCGACACGAAAGATTTACGGACGATTAAAGAAGTTGCTGCATTTTTAAATGTACCGTCCTCAAAAATTATTAAGACGCTCATCGTCAAAACGGAGGATGGATTAGTAGCTGTTTTAATCCGGGGCGACCATGAGCTTAATATGGAAAAGTTGCGTAGCGTAGTCAGTTCAAGCAAAATTGAAATGGCTTCCGAAGAAGAGGTAGCAACGATTCTCTCATGCAATGTCGGTTCCATTGGTCCAGTGAAATTGCCGATAGATTTGAAAGTATATGCAGACAATGCTGTTGCTTCAATCGTTAATGGAATTTGTGGCGCAAACATAAATGATGTCCACTTGGTAAATGTCAATGCAGAACGTGATTATGCGGTAGATCAATATGCAGATTTAAGGATTATTCAAGAGGGTGACCCTTCTCCTGATGGAAAAGGAACAATTCGATTTGCCAAAGGCATCGACGTAGGGCGTGTTTCGAAATTAGGAACGATTTATAGTGAAGCATTGAATGCTTCATATGTAAATGAAGAAGGAAAAGAACAGCCTTTCGTGACTGGTTCTTATCGAATCTACATTTCTCGCATATTTTCAGCTCTTGTTGAACAATTCAATGATGCGAACGGCATTAAATGGCCGAAAAAACTTGCGCCGTATGATATACATCTATTGACGATTAATATGAATGATGAAGTACAAAAACAGTTATCCGAAGAGTTATACCATCTATTAACTTCATATCGATACAATCTTTTGCACGATGACCGCGATGAGCGGGCCGGTGTAAAGTTCAGTGACGCTGACCTAATCGGGTTGCCAATTCGATTAGTCGTTGGGAAACGGGCTTCTGAAGGAATGATCGAAGTGAAATTCAGAGATACTGGTGAAACAGTCGAGTGGCAAAAGGAAGAAATTACGGAAAAGCTGCAATCTTATTTCCGGGAATAAGGTAAAAGGACTCTTCTTCATTCATTAAAAAAAGCGCAGGGGAAGGGCTAATGAAGTTGCCTTTTCCCTTCTTTTCACTGTTAGAACAGGGGGATCATCATGGATGATAAAATGAAATTATTGACACTTTTGCAGCAAATTGAATTGACGGACGATCAACATGTCATCCATTTTGAGCAAGGAACATTAGAACGGGTCGATGTGCATCGGAAATCGCGTCTTTGGCTATTCACCATTAAATTGCAACGTCCTTTGCCTTACGACGTTTATAAAGTTTTCCGCCAAAGGTTACACGATGCTTTTGCCGCAATTGCAACTGTTCGAATTCAAATCAGCTCAAATGAGGATCGTTTAGATGCAGAACAATTTATAAGCTATTGGCCATTTGTCATAGAAGAGTTGAGGGATATGTCACCGCCTATTCGAGATAGATTAATAGGTCAAAAACCTTTGGTGACAGGACCTGAGAAGGTTACCCTTAGCTGTTCCAATGATTTTGAGCAACAAACATTAAAAAATAAATATGCAAAACTTTTATCTGAAGTGTACCAATCATTCGGATTCCCGCAAATTGCCTTCGATTTTTCGATCGCGGAAAATAACAACGACCAAGAAGAAGCTGAACGGCTCGCATTTTTAGCGCAGCGGCAAGCAGAAGAGGAAGAGTTTGCAAAACAGGCTCTTGCCAACTTGCAACAGCGAGAAACAAAGAAAGAGAATGGAGAGCTTGGCGATCGGCGTTTCGTTTTAGGCATTCCGATTAAGTCGGATGAACAGATCATAGACATTCAATCGATACAGGATGAAGAGAGAAGAGTGACAATTGAAGGTTATGTATTTGACGTTGAAGTAAGAGAGCTAAGAAGTGGACGCTCATTGCTGACTGCAAAAGTGACCGACTATACAGATTCAATTTTAGTGAAAATATTTTCAAGAGATAACGAAGATGCAGAGCTTATGAAAACATTGAAGAAGGGCGCGTGGGTGAAAGCGCGAGGTAGTATTCAAAATGATACATTTGTAAGAGATCTTATTATGATGGCACAAGACATTATGGAAGTTAAGCCGATCATCAGGCAAGATAAAGCACCGGAAGATCGAAAGAGAATTGAGCTTCATGCGCATACAAACATGAGCCAGATGGATGCGGTTACCTCTGCATCGGCTTTAGTGGCACAAGCTGCCAAATGGGGACACCCTGCAATTGCGATTACCGATCACGCAAATGTGCAATCTTTCCCTGAAGCATACGCTGCAGGGAAGAAAAATGGCATTAAAGTGTTATTTGGCATGGAGGCAAATTTAGTCGATGATGGTGTTCCAATCGTTTATGATGAAGAGCATCGAGAACTGGAAGAAGATACTTTTGTCGTATTTGACGTCGAGACGACTGGGCTTTCAGCGGTGTATGATACGATCATTGAGTTGGCAGCAGTAAAAGTAGTTAATGGAGAAATCAAAGAGCGGTTTGAGCGATTTGCTAATCCCCATCATCCGCTATCTTCAACGACGACTGAATTGACAGGGATAACCGATGATATGGTAAAAGACGCGCCAGAAGTATCTGAAGTTATAAAGGACTTTAAAGAATTTATTGGCGACTCCATTATGGTTGCACATAATGCGTCATTTGATATGGGCTTTTTCTATGAGGCGAGCAAAAGAGCGGGTGTACATGATCGGAACTATCCAACAATTGATACGTTGGAATTGGCGAGATTCCTATATCCGGAGATGCGCAATCATAGATTGAATACGTTAGCGAAGAAATTTGACATTGAGTTGACGCAGCATCACCGTGCGATTTATGATACCGAGGCGACAGCCCACCTATTCGTAAGGCTTATGAAAGATGCGAAGGAGAAGGGCATTGAATGGTTGGATGATTTCAATCGCCATATCGGAGAAGGGGATGCGTATAAGCGATCAAGACCATCTCACTGTACATTATTGGCAACTGATGATGAAGGATTGAAAAATCTATTTAAATTAGTGTCATACTCCCATATGGACTATTTCTATAGAGTTCCGAGAATTCCAAGATCCTTGCTCATCAAACATCGGAAAGGCATATTAGTTGGTTCAGGCTGTGACAAAGGCGAAGTGTTTGAAGGATTAATGCAAAAATCGATCGACGAAGTCGAAGAAATTGCGAAGTTTTATGATTATCTTGAACTCCATCCAAAACCAGTTTATTCTCACTTAATTGAAATGGAACTAGTGAGAGATGAATGGAATTTGGAAGATATTATGCGTAAAATGATTAAATTAGGCAAGAAAACCGGATTACCGGTTTGTGCGACTGGCAATGTCCATTATATTGACGAGACGGATGCGATGTATCGTCAAGTACTTGTCAGATCGCAAGGTGGGGCTAACCCATTGAACCGCCACCAATTGCCTGCTGTCCATTTTAGGACGACAGACGATATGTTAGAGGAATTTTCATTTTTAGGCGAAGAAGTCGCACAACAAATTGTTATCGATAATCCGCAAGCGATTGCTGATCGAATCGGCGATGTGAAAGTAATTAAAGATGATCTTTACACGCCAGCAATCGAAGGGGCGGATGACGAAGTACGTAATTTAACGTATACGATGGCACGTTCAATCTACGGTGAACAGCTTCCGGAAATTATTGAAGCGAGATTGGAGAAAGAATTAAAATCAATTATCGATAATGGTTTCGCGGTTATTTACCTTATCTCTCATAAGTTAGTAAAAAAATCTTTAGATGATGGCTACTTAGTTGGTTCAAGGGGATCCGTCGGTTCATCTTTAGTTGCTACAATGATGGAAATTACCGAAGTTAATCCAATGCCGCCGCATTACGTTTGCCCATCTTGCAAAACATCGGAGTTTTTTGACGACGGTTCCGTCGGTTCTGGTTTTGACTTGCCGAACAAGGCTTGCCCATCTTGTGGGACGATGTATAAAAAAGATGGACAAGACATTCCATTCGAAACGTTCCTCGGTTTTGACGGCGATAAAGTGCCGGATATCGATTTGAATTTCAGCGGTGATTACCAAGCGCATGCTCATAATTATACGAAAGTTCTTTTCGGTGAAGATTATGTATATCGGGCGGGTACGATTGGGACTGTTGCAGAGAAAACAGCCTATGGTTATGTGAGAGGTTATATGAACGATAATAATTTGCATTTGCGCGGCGCAGAAATCGATCGATTAGTTCAAGGCTGCACAGGTGTGAAGCGCAATACGGGACAACACCCAGGTGGTATTATTGTAGTTCCAGATCATATGGAAATCTTTGACTTTTCACCCATCCAGTTCCCTGCGGATGATGTCAACTCAAGTTGGAGGACGACTCATTTTGATTTTCACTCAATCGACAACAACCTTTTGAAATTGGATATATTAGGCCATGATGATCCGACAATGATTAAAATGTTGGAAGATTTATCAGGAATTGATCCAAAAACAATTCCTCCTGACGATGAAGGTGTTATGGCGCTCTTTAGTGGGACTTCATCTTTAGGTGTTACGGAAGAACAAATAGATTGTAAGACGGGGACATTAGGCGTACCTGAATTCGGCACTCGCTTCGTACGCCAAATGTTAGAGGAAACGAAACCGTCGACATTTTCCGAGCTAATCCAAATTTCAGGATTGTCACACGGAACGGATGTATGGCTTGGAAACGCACAAGAGCTGATTCAAAATAAGATTTGTGAACTGTCGGATGTTATTGGCTGTCGTGATGATATTATGGTGTATTTGATTTATCAAGGGCTCAAGCCAGCAATCGCGTTTAAGATTATGGAGTCTGTGCGGAAAGGAAAAGGTTTGACGCCTGAATTTGAAGAGGAAATGAAAGCGAATAACGTACCTGCATGGTATATCGATTCATGTAAAAAGATTAAGTACATGTTCCCGAAAGCCCATGCTGCTGCATATGTACTTATGGCATTGAGGATTGCCTATTTCAAAGTGCATTATCCGATCATGTATTATGCGGCTTATTTTTCGGTCAGAGCGACTGATTTTGATTTGGTGACGATGACGAACGGTTCTGCATCCATCAGGGCGAAAATTAAAGAGATCAACGATAAAGGACTTGAAGCATCACCAAAAGAGAAAAGCTTATTGACTGTACTTGAAATATCGTTGGAAATGTGTGAACGAGGTTTTTCATTTGCGAAGCCTGATTTATACAAATCGGACGCAACGAAATTCATTATCGAAGGTAATCAGCTCATCCCTCCTTTCAATGCGATTCCTTCGTTAGGTACAAACGTAGCAAAAACGATTGTTGAAGCAAGGAAAGACGGCATTTTCTTATCAAAAGAAGATTTCCAGCAAAGGGGCAGAGTGTCTAAAACTGTTGTAGAATATATGGACAATTTAGGCTGTCTCGAAGGAATGCCTGATACAAATCAATTGTCGCTGTTTTAGACTAAAAAGCATTACAGTTGCAATGATCGTATATGAATGGTACAATTGTAGCAACTTTTGTTATAAGTTTTGCGTAAAAAGAGTGGGTGCCTTCCCGCTCTTTTCTGTTGTTTGTACGGAAATGATAGCTACAAGCCAGAAGCTTCAATCAAATTTCGGGAGGGTAATGATGAGTAAAATTACAGAAGAAGTTGAAAAACTCGTCAGTCCGATAGTGAACGAACTCGAGTTGGAATTAGTAGATGTTGAATTTTTAAAAGAAGGAAAAGATTGGTTTTTAAGAGTTTATGTCGATACACCTGAAGGGAACATCGACATCGAACAGTGTGCGCAAGTGAGCGAGAGATTAAGTGAGGAGTTGGATCGGACGGACCCAATCCCTCAAAATTATTTCCTCGAGGTATCATCGCCGGGTGCTGAACGTCCCTTGAAGAAAGAAGCGGATTTTCAGAAGGCGATCGGCCAATACGTTTTTATAAAAACATATGAACCGATCGACGGTATGAAGGAGTTCGAAGGATACTTATTGTCGTATGGACATGACGCCATTGAAATGGAAATTCGGATTAAAACCCGCAAATTGACCATTTCCATTGATAAGGAAAAAATTGCGTTTGCGCGATTGGCAATTGATTTTTCTGCATAATTGAATATAGGAGTGATTAATTATGAGTAGCGATCTACTCGATGCGTTGACTGCCCTTGAAAAACAGAAGGGCATTTCAAGGGATGTGCTTGTCGAGGCGATTGAGGCAGCACTTGTTACCGCCTACAAACGCAATTTCAATCAGGCGCAAAATGTGCGCGTTGATTTAAACTTGGATAAAGGAACAATGAAAGTTTATTCTCGTAAAGATGTAGTGGAAGAAGTGGAAGATGAAAGGCTGCAAATTGCACTTGAAGATGCTATTGCAATTAACCCGGCCTATGAGGTCGGCGACATTGTTGAAGAAGAGGTTACACCAAGAGACTTTGGCAGAATCGCGGCCCAGACTGCAAAGCAAGTTGTTACACAGCGAGTTCGTGAAGCCGAGCGAGGATTGATTTATAACGAGTACGTCGACCGTGAAGACGATATCGTAAACGGTATTGTTGAACGACTGGATCCAAGAAATTTATATGTCGGTCTCGGTAAGGTTGAAGCTGTACTGCCAATCGGTGAACAAATTAGCAGTGAAACCTATAAGCCACATGATCGCATTAAAGTTTACATCACGAAGGTTGAAAATACGTCCCGGGGACCTCAAGTATTCGTTTCGAGAACACATCCAGGTTTATTGCGCAGACTGTTTGAAATGGAAGTTCCTGAAATTTATGATGGCGTCGTAGAAATCAAATCGATTGCCCGCGAAGCAGGCGACCGTTCCAAAATATCTGTTTACACGGCAAACGAGGAAGTCGATCCGGTTGGCTCTTGTGTAGGTGCAAGAGGAGCGCGTGTCCAAACGATTTCAAACGAATTAAACGGCGAAAAAATCGATATTGTCGAATGGTCTGAAGATCCAGTTGTTTTTGTAGCAAATGCTTTAAGCCCTTCAAAAGTACTATATGTTGAAGTGAATGAAGAAGAGCGTTCTACAACAGTCGTTGTTCCGGATTATCAGCTTTCCTTAGCAATCGGGAAACGCGGACAGAATGCAAGGCTCGCAGCGAAACTGACCGGCTGGAAAATCGACATTAAGAGCGAAACTGACGCGCGAGAATTAGGCATTTACCCTCCGTCACTCGAAAATGCAGATCATGCATTGTTGTATGAAAACGATGTATATAGCATTGAGGAAGATGGAGACGATAATTATGAGGAAACTCCTTATTTTGAAGAAGATGAAGAACTGAAATCGGAAGAAAATAAGTTGGAAGAATTCGATTTATACTCTGATACAGAAGACAATTGAGCTGAAAGGATGATTGCCCATGACAAGCAAAAAGAAAGTCCCTTTGCGCAAATGTGCGGCAACAGGTGAAATGTTGCCGAAAAAAGACATGATCCGGATCGTCCGCACTAAAGAAGGAGAAGTTTCTGTCGATTTGACTGGAAAAAAATCTGGCCGAGGGACATATGTTTCGAAAACCGAAGCCGCTGTTGAAACAGCAAAGCGCCAAAAATCGATCGAAACCCAATTAGGCGTCTCAGTGCCAAATGAAGTGTACGATGATCTTCTCCACGCAATCCGTCGTGAGGCATTGAAATGAATCATCCACAAGAAATATTCCAATTGTTAGGAATGGCAGCAAGAGCAAGGAAAATCATTACCGGCGAGGATTTGGTAGTGAAAGAAATCCGTTCGGGCAATGCCCGTCTTGTCATAGTTTCTGAAGATGCTTCAAAGAATACGGAAAAGAAATTAAATGATAAATGCAACACATATAACGTTGAGAAGCATGTGTTCGGGAGCAGAGATGCTCTCGGCCATGCAATCGGAAAAGAGTCGCGGGTTGTACTCGCGTTAACGGATAGTGGATTCGCAAAAAAGCTGTCCGGGCTCCTCAACGAATATAACCGGGGGTGGGCTAATGACGAAAATACGTGTACACGAATACGCGAAACAAGCGAATCGGACGAGTAAGGAAGTTATTGAAGAGCTTGGAAAAATGAATGTGAAAGTTACAAACCATATGTCTATGTTGGATACAGACGCTGTCTCAAAATTAAATCAGCGTTTTGGAAAAACTGGTTCGCACAATCAGCAACAGGATCGAAAACCTTCCAATGACAACAAACGCCAAGGAAACGGTCAAGGCGGACAAAGGAATAAACAACAAGGCCAAGGAGGCAATAAAGCTTCACAAGGTCAGCAGCGCCAAAATCATAGCAATGGCAATCGTCCAGCACAAGGCCAACAAGGCGGAAGTAACCGCCCGGCGCAAGGACAGCAAGCTAACAATCGCCCAGCACAGGGCGGCCAACAAAGTGGAGGAAATCGTCCAGCACAAGGTGGACAACAACGAACAGGCCAGGGCGGCGGCAATCGACAAGCTCAAGGTCAACGTCAAGGAAACCGACCGAATGGTGGTGGACGTGGAGGAAGACCACCAGCAAAAGGCATTAACCAAGGGCGTAGAAGACATCGTCCGGCAAATCCAATGCCGAAAGTGGAAAAGCCACTACCAGAAAAAATTACATTTTACGAATCGCTATCCGTCGGAGAACTTGCAAACAAGTTAGGCAAGGAACCATCGGAGATCATTAAAAAACTATTTATGCTTGGTGTCATGGCAACAATTAACCAAGAATTGGATAAAGATGCTATTGAATTGATCTGTGCCGACTATGGAGTTGAAGTCGAAGAGGAAGTTCGCATCGATGTAACAGATCTTGAAATATATTTTGAGGAATCAGAAGAACAAGATGCGGAACTAACGGAACGTCCTCCAGTCGTAACCATTATGGGCCACGTCGACCATGGTAAAACAACATTGTTGGATTCTATCCGTGATACGAAAGTAACGCAAGGCGAAGCAGGGGGCATTACTCAACATATCGGTGCCTATCAAATCGAAGTCGAGGGCAAAAAAATCACTTTCCTTGATACACCGGGACATGCTGCGTTTACAACAATGCGTGCACGTGGAGCAAAGGTTACAGATCTTACAATTTTAGTCGTAGCTGCCGATGACGGGGTCATGCCTCAAACGATCGAAGCGATCAACCATGCAAAAGCAGCAGAAGTGCCGATTATTGTTGCTGTAAACAAAATGGATAAACCGACCGCCAATCCGGACCGTGTCATGCAGGAATTGACTGAACAAGGTCTTGTTGCAGAAGACTGGGGCGGCGATACAATTTTCGTACCTATTTCTGCGTTAAAAGGCGAAGGAATCGACCAGCTGTTGGAAATGGTTCTTTTAGTTGCAGAGGTTGGGGAGTTAAAGGCTAGAAAAGACATCAATGCCCGCGGAACTGTAATCGAAGCGCAACTTGATCGCGGACGCGGTTCTGTTGCGACACTATTAGTGCAAGATGGAACTCTTCGCGTTGGAGATCCGATCGTTGTAGGAAATACGTATGGTAGAGTGCGTGCAATGATTAACGATATCGGTCGCAGAGTAAAAGAGGCTGGTCCATCTACCCCTGTTGAGATTACGGGCTTAAGTGATGTACCGCAAGCCGGAGACCGTTTCGTCGTTTTCGAAGATGAAAAAACAGCACGTCAAATCGGTGAAGCAAGAGCAGGAGAAGCATTACAAGAGCAACGAGTGGAAAAAACACGAGTTACACTTGATAATCTATTCGACCAGATGAAACAAGGGGAAATGAAAGAACTGAACTTGATCGTTAAAGCGGACGTTCAAGGTACGGTCGAGGCTATGGCTGCATCCCTTATGAAAATCGAAGTCGAAGGTGTAAATGTCAAGATCATTCATACAGGAGCAGGCGCAATCAATGAATCCGATATTTCACTTGCAGCTGCATCAAATGCAATTGTCATTGGCTTCAATGTACGTCCTGATGTCAATGCGAAGCGCGCAGCAGAAGAGGAAGGCGTCGATATCCGTCTGCACCGTGTCATCTACAAAGTGATCGAAGAAATCGAATCAGCGATGAAAGGTTTATTGGATCCGGAGTATGAAGAGAAAGTGATTGGCCAAGCAGAAGTCCGCGAAACATTTAAAGTATCGAAAATAGGTACGATTGCAGGTAGCTATGTTACGGACGGGAAAATTACACGCGATTCAGGGGTCCGTGTCATTCGAGACAATATCGTTGTCTTCGAAGGTGAATTGGATACGCTTAAACGATTCAAAGACGATGCAAAAGAAGTTGCAAAAGGCTATGAATGTGGTATAACGATTAAGAACTTCAACGATATTAAAGAAGGCGATATCATTGAGGCATTCGTTATGGAGGAAATTAAACGGGCATGATTGTCTATGCGGAATGCACGTTTTTTATTCCGGATGTCCATTCTCTTAAAGGAAAAAGATCCATACTAAAACGGATGATGGATCGGGTGAAGAACGAATTCAATGTTTCCATTGCTGAAGTAGATCATCAGGACTTATGGCAAAGAGCTACGATTGCGCTCGTTTCAGTCGCCTCTTCTAAAGATGCGGCTGAAGGGGAGACGCGAAGGGCTATCCGATTTTTAGAATCGAATCCTGAATGGGAAATGACAGATATGCTTCTTGATTATTATTGAGACAGAATCGGGGTGACATCCATGTCAATGCGTGCAAACCGTGTCGCTGAACAAATGAAAAAAGAATTAGGCGGCATTATCGGTCAAAAATTAAAAGATCCTCGAATCGGCTTCGTTACGGTAACAGATGTCGAAGTGACAGGGGATTTGCAGCAAGCAACTATATTCATTTCCGTATTGGGCAATGAATCAGAGAAAGAAGCGACATTATCGGGCTTAACGAAAGCGAAGGGTTTTATCCGTTCTGAAATCGGCCAAAGAATCCGCCTTCGTAAAACACCTGAGTTGGAATTCGCATTCGATGATTCAGTTGAATACGGCAATCGAATCGAGTCGCTTCTTCGCCAAGTGCACAAAGAAGAAGATTGATGAAGAGGAAGTCGTAGTCCAATCGGACGTTTCGACTTCCTCTATTTTACATAAGGTAGGAGGAACAATATGGACGGCATTCTTCCTTTGTGGAAACAAAAAGGTATGACTTCACATGATTGCGTTTTTAAACTGAGAAAAATCTTAGGAACGAAAAAAATCGGCCATACCGGTACATTGGATCCGAATGTAGAAGGTGTATTGCCAATTTGTATCGGGCAGGCGACAAAGGTTGCTGAATATATAACGGACGCTGGGAAGGAATATGTAGCGACCGTTTCAATCGGAAAAGCGACTGAAACAGAAGATGCAGACGGAGCAATCATCGCCCAAGATTTTTCAAATAAAAAAATTACGAGAAAAGAAATAGAAAAAGCGCTTATCACTTTAACAGGTGAAATTATTCAAGTGCCTCCAATGTACTCTGCAGTGAAAGTGAATGGAAAAAGATTGTATGAATATGCAAGAAAAGGAATGGAAATTGAACGACCAAATCGTAAAGTGACAATTCATCGCATTATTTTAGAAGAAGTAGGCGAGTCATTCGAAGGAGAAGAAATTGATTTTCAAATTCGGGTTTCTTGCGGCAAAGGGACTTATATTCGTACATTATCTGTCCAGATTGGGGAGTTATTGGGCTATCCGGCTCACATGAAAAAATTGGTACGCACTGCCTCTGGCAACTTTCGCAAAGAGCAATGCTTAACTTTAGATGAAGTGAAGGAAAAAGTGGAAAATAGTGAGATTGACCACTTTTTGAGGCCATTAGAAGATGCACTAGGCGATTTCCAGTTCATTGATGTAGATGATTCCTTATTTGAAAAAGTTAAAAACGGGCAAGTGCTTCCGCAGCATCCCGCACTGAGAGAAGTTGACATGATTACTTTTACAAAAGGCGATAAAGCGATCGCTCTTTATAAACCCCATCCTTCAAAACCGGGGCTTATGAAGCCAGAAAAGATGTTTCCTAACCGGTCATTTTAGTTTCCGCGTCTGAATAATAGATGCCTCCTGTTCATAAAGTATTTTGCGACAGAGGCAAATGCATGAAGAGAAAGGGAGAATCCAATGGAAATTTACAGATTGCAATATCCCGATCATATGACAGTCGATTCTGCAGGCCCTTTTTCAATGGCTATCGGTTTTTTTGACGGCTTGCATAAAGGTCATCAAACCGTTATTAGAGCAGCCAAAGATAAAGCGGAGGAGCTGAATATGAAATCTGCAGTGATGACTTTCGATCCCCATCCTTCTCATTTATTTGGCGGGGGTAAAAATAAAGTTGGATATATAACGCAGTTTCCCGAGAAAGTACGTGTTTTACAATCGATAGGCATAGATACGCTATTTGTTGTAAAATTCGATTGGGAGCTTGCATCACTGACGCCCGAAAAGTTCGTAGAGCTATTTATAAAAGGTCTAAATGTCAAACATGTTTCAGCCGGTTTCGATTTTACATTCGGATCCAAAGGCTCAGGTACGATGGAAACGATGAAGAAACTTTCAGATGGTTTTTACGATACAACTACCGTCGAAAAAGTAACGGACGCCGACGATAAAATTTCGTCCACACGTATTCGACAATTGCTTGCTGAAGGAAATGTGGAAGAGACGAAGCGTCTTTTGGGCCGTCCGTTCAGAACGTCAGGCATAGTCGTCCATGGTGAAAAAAGAGGACGTCTGTTAGGCTTTCCGACTGCCAACATTCAAGTAGACGATGAAACCATTCTTCCAGTAAACGGAGTTTATGCTGTTAGAATGATTGTAGATGGCAAAAAATATGATGGTGTTTGCAATGTTGGAGTGAAACCAACTTTCCATGACCCTAAAAAAGCGAAAAAGAGTGTGGAAGTCCATTTAATCGGCTTTGAAGGGGATTTATATGACAAAGAAGCAGCAGTCGAATGGATAGCTTCGATTCGCCAAGAGCAAAAATTCAATTCGGTCGATGATTTAATCAATCAAATTGGCAAAGACAAACAAACCGCTTTAAATTTGTTGAGGGTAGAATGATGCTCATTGTTGCATATCCTCAAAGCACATGATATGATGAAGCAGTGAAAAAACACAAACCTTTCCTTGGCAAGCCGAATCACCAACGATTGCTAGGGATTTGGGGATATTTATTTTTTAGGAGGTGAAAAAGGATGGCAATTACTCAAGAGCGTAAACATGAATTGATTAATGAATTCAAAACGCATGAAAACGACACAGGATCTGCTGAAGTACAGATCGCTATCCTTACGGAAGAGATCAACAACTTGAACAATCATCTACGTACGCATAAGAAAGATCACCACTCTCGTCGTGGTCTTTACAAAATGGTCGGTACACGTCGTAGACTTCTTAAGTACCTACGTGAAACTGATGTTCAACGTTACCGTGATCTTATTGCAAAACTCGGCCTTCGCCGTTAATAAGATGTATACGAGGAGCGGGCTTTGCCCGCTCTTTTTAATGTTTGCAATAACCGGTCCATGAATGGTTAACAGTAGCGGCGAAAACCAATCTTTTGCCATTCCACTCATTCAGCGCCGCCTTTTAAAAACTTAAAGATATATTTCGCATAACCTTTGCTTTTTTGATACACTACTAGTTAATACATACTTCATATGCAGTCCATCCGTCGGGTTCACCATCTTTTCGGCCTTTGATAGGATATGGGCTGAATTGTAGTTGTTTGGAATATAGCCGAACCTTGAAAAAGGAGGCTTTGCCGAATTACGTTTATTAGAGAGGAGTACCACAATGACAGAACAGAAAAAGGTGTATACATTTGATTGGGCGGGAAGACCGCTTACAATCGAAACTGGCCAGCTTGCCAAACAAGCAAACGGGGCTGTATTAGTGCGCTATGGTGAAACGACGGTATTATCTACGGCGACCGCCTCGAAAAATCCAAAAGCGCTTGATTTCTTCCCATTGACAGTTAACTATGAGGAACGTCTATATGCGGTAGGAAAAATTCCAGGAGGTTTCATTAAACGTGAAGGCCGTCCATCCGAAAAAGCCGTATTGACAAGCCGTTTGATCGACCGTCCGATCAGACCATTGTTTGCTGACGGATTCCGCAATGATGTACAAGTGATTTCACTTGTGATGTCTGTCGATCAAAACTGCTCTTCTGAAATGGCAGCGATGCTTGGATCGTCGCTTGCATTGTCAATTTCAGATATTCCATTCGAAGGTCCGATTGCTGGAGTTCAAATCGGTAGAATCGATGGTCAATTTATTATCAACCCAACACCTGAACAGCTTGAAGTGAGCGAGTTGGATTTGGTTGTAGCTGGCACAAAAGATGCCATTAATATGGTTGAAGCAGGTGCAAAAGAAGTTGAAGAGGCCACAATGCTGGAAGCAATCATGTTTGGCCACGAACAAATTATTAAGCTCATTGAATTCCAAGAACAAATTGTCGCAGAAGTTGGCAAGGAGAAAATGGAAATTGAATTATTTGAATTGGACAAGGAGCTTTTAGAGGAAATTAAATCTGATTGTGAAGCAGATCTAATTAAAGCAATTCAAACTGAAGAAAAACATGCACGTGAAGATGCAATCAATGCGGTGAAGGAACAAGTCATTGAGAAATATACAAATGACGATACGGATGAAGAGACTGTTAAACAAGTGAAAAGCATATTGGATCACCTAGTAAAAGAAGAAGTCCGCCGATTGATTACCGATGAAAAAATTCGTCCGGATGGCCGTGGCTTGGACGAAATTAGGCCACTCTCTTCTGAAGTAGGAATTTTGCAGCGCACGCATGGATCAGGGCTCTTTACGCGAGGACAAACACAAGCACTTAGCGTATGTACATTAGGCGCCCTTGGCGAAGTTCAAATCATTGATGGCTTAGGCTTGGAAGAATCCAAACGTTTTATGCATCATTATAATTTCCCGAATTTCAGTGTTGGTGAAACTGGACCGATCCGTGGACCTGGCCGCCGCGAAATTGGACACGGTGCTTTAGGAGAACGAGCATTAGAAGCTGTTATTCCTGATGAGAAAGAGTTCCCATACACAATCCGTTTAGTTGCAGAAGTTTTAGAATCCAATGGATCATCGTCACAAGCTTCGATCTGTGCTTCGACAATGGCTATGATGGATGCAGGAATTCCGATCAAGGCACCAGTTGCAGGTATTGCGATGGGTCTTGTAAAACGTGAAGAAAATTATTCAATCCTTTCAGATATCCAAGGAATGGAAGACCATTTAGGCGATATGGACTTCAAAGTTGCCGGTACAGAAAAAGGCATAACAGCATTACAAATGGATATTAAAATCGAAGGTTTGTCGAAGCAAATATTGGAAGAAGCGTTGGCACAGGCGAAAGTCGGCAGAATGAAAATTTTAAACCATATGCTTTCTACAATATCAACACCTCGTGGACAGCTTTCGAAATATGCGCCAAAGATCATTATGATTCGCATTAATCCGGATAAAATCCGTGATGTAATCGGACCAGGCGGAAAAGTGATTAATAAAATCATTGAAGAAACGAATGTTAAAATCGATACGGAACAAGACGGTACGATTTATATTTCTTCCCCGGATTCGGAAATGAACGAGAAGGCGAAGAAAATGATTGAAGACATCGTCCGTGAAGCGAAAGTTGGGGAATACTATTTAGGGAAAGTGAAACGTATTGAAAAATTCGGTGCATTCCTTGAAATCTTCCCTGGCAAAGACGGACTTCTTCATATTTCAGAAATTCAAGAAGAACGTACGAAAGCAGTAGAAGATGTCCTTAAAATGGGTGATGAATTACTTGTGAAAGTTATTGAAATCGACAATCAAGGCCGCGTAAATCTTTCTCGTAAAGTAGTGCTTAAAGAACAAAAAGAAGCGGCGGAAAAAGAAGGAAAGTAATATAGCTTGTATTGGAAAGCCCCTCTTTGCGATTGCGAAGATGGCGGCTTTTTTTAGCTTAATCGCGAAAGTCACTTCTTTTACATGAGTTGCGCTAAACTATTTTTTATTTAATTGAGCGGAATAGGCTGAAAAAAGAAACACTATACTTGATTTGCAAAGCAATGGTTTGCGTAAAGTTCGAACCGCTCGATGATCAATTGAATGCTTATTTCAGTGCATGCTCATGATCTATTTGGACAAAGTCGGGGGGAAATTGAAATGATTCATAAATATACTTGTCAAAATGGCGTAAGAGTCGTCTTGGAAAAAATGCCATATGTTCGTTCAGTCGCTATCGGTATATACGTTAAAGCAGGTTCTGTAAATGAAACGGAAGCGGAATGGGGACTATCCCATTTCATCGAACATATGCTATTTAAGGGTACTTCAACACGCAGTGCAAAAATGATTGCTGAGCAATTTGATCGCATGGGCGGTGATTTGAACGCTTATACAGCAAAAGAGATGACCTGTTTTTACACAACGGTATTGGACTATCATGCAGAACAGGCAATCGACATCCTATCGGATATGCTGTTTCATTCCAACTTTGATGAGGTGGAAATAGAAAAAGAGAAATCGGTCATCTTAGAAGAAATTGCGTCGATTGAAGATACCCCTGATGACGATGTAGATGAAAGACTTTGGACACAAATGTATGCAGATCATCCGATTGGAAAGTCTATTGGCGGCACAGCTGAGACAATTGGTTCATTTGACCGTAATTCAATAAAAAATTTCATGGAACGACACTATACACCTGATAAGATTGTTATTTCAATAGCAGGCAATTACGACGATCGTTTGTTAAAGAGGATTGAATCACTTTTTGGTTCAACAGATGCACATCAAAAGCAAAACAATTCAAACGAAGCTGTTCGTATACCGAACTTTCATAGCGGAATTACTTCGAAAAGAAAAGAAATTGAGCAGGCGCATATTAGCATTGGTTATCCAGGTTTGTCAATTAAAGATGAAAAGCTGCACGATCTCATTTTGCTCGATAGCATCGTTGGAGGAACAATGTCATCCAGGCTGTTCCAAGAGATTAGAGAAGACAAGGGGTTAGCTTATACAGTATTCTCTTATTATTCTTCCTACACATCTATCGGTTCCTTCGTCATTTACGCTGGAACGAATCCTGAAAACGTAGATAAAATGATGGAGTCAATCGACCGAATTGTTATGGATACTCAAAGGGATGGCGTGACGGAAGAGGAATTGTCCAACGCAAAAGAACAGTTAAAAGGAAGCTTTATCTTAGGTTTAGAAAGTTCAGAAGCAATAATGCATAGAAATGGAAGAAACGAACTAATTTTAGGAGAACACAAATCAGTTCGTGAAGTCGTGGAACTGATCGACCGGGTGAATCTTGCCGATGTCGGTAAGATGGCTTATGAAATGTTCCGAAAGGATCGGGCGGTTTCTATAATTGCACCGTAAGTATGAACGGCATGTATTCCATTGTACTGTACTGTTTCAGACAGTTTTCATTATCTCGATTCATAGAATGGAAAAAACGGTTGAAAGGGGAAAGGGATGCTATTATCCGAAATGGCACTAAAAGAGCTTATCCAAGTGGAAGAAGGGGTTCGATACGGTTTTTTGGCAGACACAGATTTGATTTTCAACCGTAAAACCGGCGAAATTATCGGTTTTGAGGTGAAAAAGAAATTCAGCCGTCTGCCTTTCAGAAACCGCGAGCAGGAGTCTGTTGAATTTATTCCTTGGAGTGAGATTGTGTTGATTGGGGAACATCGTATTTTGTTCGGGAAAACACATAGTTTGGGGGATTTCGATCTTGACGACAATTAAAGGGAACTGGCTATTCATCGGCACAGATCAGCGAATGCTTGAAGGAAACAGCATTATGAACGAAATTGGATACCCTTCTTATCACTACAATGGAGATGAAATGTCAGAGGAACTACAAAAGCTTTTGCAGGAAGTAAAACCAGATCATCTCGTCTTTCCTATACTGCAAATGAAATCACAAATCCCTATAGAATTATTGAACAAGACTGCAAAGCTTTATGTCGGTGTCACCTCGGATGACTGGCTTTCTCCTTATAGGCTGGCAGGTTTTGAAATTTTTCATTACTTAAAAGAAGTTCGATTCATTTGGGAAAATGCACGATTGACAGCAGAAGCATTTATACAGGAATATTTTACGGATACGAAAAGTGCTATCGCAGGGACGCATTTTTATATTGCCGGCTTCGGACGGGTTGGTAAAATGACAGCAGAAGTCCTCACTTCACTTGGCGGATCGGTAACAATTCTTGTTCGATCAGATGAACAATTAGGAGAGGCCGAGGCGTTCCGTTATGGAACGGAGCGTCTTGCTGAAGAACCATTTAGATCAGATGGCATATTAATAAATACGATTCCAGCAAAATGGTTAGAGGTTGAAGAAGGCTCCACATTACGTATATTTGACCTATCATCGGCGCCCGGATGCCTAAAGGACAATTCCCCGGATGAATACTATACAATACATCTCGGATTGCCTGGGAAACACTTTCCTGTCGATGCCGCGAGGGCTTTGACAAAAGCGATTCTGAGGATGAATAGTGGATGAGAGGGGAACTCTATATAAAATGTTACAAGGGAAACGCGTTGGATTAGGCATTACAGCATCCCACTGCACGTATGATCAAATTTTGCCGGTCATCAGTTCGCTGCAAGAAAATGGTGCTACTGTTGTACCGGTCATTACCCATTCCGTTTTGACCGCGGCTACCAGATTTGGAACTGGAGAGGAATGGATTGAAAGAATTGAAAAGGCGACAGGAGAAAAGGTCATTTCGACAATTGTTGGAGCTGAGCCATTCGGCCCTTCCACACCTGTCGATATTATGATCATCGCTCCGATGACCGGAAATTCCATGAGCAAATTTGCGAACGCTGCAACTGACTCGCCTGTTTTAATGGCGGCAAAAGCGACGCTGCGCAATGGCAATCCGGTGTTAATTGGCATATCTACAAACGATGCTTTAGGATTAAACGGAATGAATCTCATGAAGCTTCTAAACACAAAAAATATTTTCTTTATCCCTTTCGGACAGGATGACCCACATAAAAAACCGAACTCATTAATCTCCGATTTTTCCTTAATGGTGCCAGCAGCAGCGGCAGCCCTCAAAAAACAACAACTTCAGCCAATTTTAATTATTCATGAAGCAAAGTAAAAATACAAAGCACAGACTTTTTTTATATGTTATAATTCCTCCAATGAACACTATAGGTTCAATGGAAAAAGTGCATTAACCTTTAAAAAGAATCTGCATAAATTCTTGTTATCATGTATTTTTATCCGCATATGAACCAATTGAAAGGGAGATAGAGATGAAGAAAGAGAATCTAAATGTTGCAATCGTCGGAGCTACAGGAGCTGTAGGAACTAAAATTCTTGAGAAATTAATTGAACGGAATTTTCCTGTAAAGTCAATAAAGATGTTAGCTTCCAAACGCTCAGCTGGCACAGAAATTGTCGCTGGAGGAAAATCATACGTCGTAGAAGAAACTGTGCCGGAGTCGTTTGAAAATGTGGACATTGCTTTCTTCAGTGCAGGGGGAGCTATCTCAAAAATGTTTGCACACGAAGCTGTCAAACGCGGGGCGGTCGTGATTGATAATACGAGTGCTTTCCGAATGGATAAAGATATTCCGCTCGTTGTACCTGAAGTGAATGCACATGTTCTTCAAGAACATGCCGGCATTATTGCTAACCCGAATTGCTCGACCATTCAAATGGTAGCCGCGCTGCAACCTTTAAAAGAAAAATTCGGCATTAGCAGAATTATTGTATCAACTTATCAGGCGGTCTCCGGTGCAGGAGCAGAAGCGATAGAGGAATTGGAAAAGCAGAGCGGACAATTTAACGACCGTGCAAATATTCAAGCGGAACTGCTGCCAAGTGCTTCCGCTGAACGCCATTATCCAATCGCTTTTAACGCAATTCCACAAATTGATCTGTTCGATGAGTCAGGGTTTACACTGGAAGAGTTAAAAATGATGAATGAAACGAAAAAGATTTTCGGTGATGATCAAATGTCTGTTACGGCAACATGTGTCCGTTTACCTGTCGTCACAGGGCATTCCGAGTCAGTTTATGTTGAATTAGAGGAAGAAGGTATAACGGTTGAAGAACTAAAATCCGCAATGGAAAATGCCAAGGGAGTAATAGTTCAAGATGACCCGTCAAGCCAATCGTATCCAATGCCATTATATGCCGAAGGGAAAGATGAAGTTTTCGTCGGCCGGATTCGAAAAGATCCACAACATAATAAAGGGTTCCATATGTGGATCGTATCCGATAATTTATTAAAGGGCGCTGCTTTGAACTCAGTGCAAATCGCGGAGCAATTGGTCCAATCGTAAAAAAGAGCTTGGTTGCATGAGGTCGAATAGGCGTGCGCCTTCACTACATTGAAAAGGAATGGTCAGATTGGAACTTGGGCAAATAGGTACAGCTATGGTCACGCCTTTTTCAGAAGAAGGTAGCATCGACCGAGACTTATTAGAGAAGCTGATTGAACATTTAATCGGTAGTGGAACAGATTCACTTATCGTTTGTGGAACTACAGGTGAATCACCTACGTTAAATCATGCCGAAAAGGCGGTTTTGTTTGCATCCGCGATTGAAATCGTCAATGGCCGTATTCCGGTAATTGCAGGAACTGGAACATTTAATACGGCAGAAACGATAAAATTAACGAAAACTGCCGAATCACTTGGAGCGGACGGCATTATGCTAGTGACGCCGTATTACAATAAGCCAGACCAAAAAGGAATGTATGCTCATTTCTCACATATAGCAAAGGAAACGGAACTTCCGTTGCTCCTTTATAACATACCTGGAAGATCGGCAGTCAATATGCTTCCCGAAACGGTCATTGCACTTTCTAAATTGAAAAATATTCGGGCTGTGAAAGAAGCAAGCGGCAGTCTTGATCAGATGGCAGAAATTATTACGAAAACGGATAGTGGTTTTAAAGTATATAGTGGGGATGATGCTTTGACATTACCATTGCTTTCCATTGGAGGAGAAGGTGTCATTTCTGTAGCTTCCCATGTAGTTGGCAATGAAATGCAACAAATGATCAATGCTTTTAAAAGCGGAAATACGAAGGAAGCAGCTAAGATTCATCGAATATTGCTGCCGTTGTTTCATGCCGTCTTTTCTGCCCCTAATCCTATACCGATCAAATATGCACTTCAAAAAATCGGTATCGAAACTGGAGGTGTCCGACTCCCTTTAATGTCTAATGGAGAAGGGGCAGCTGAATTTGATCAAGTTTGGGATGCTTTTCAAAAACAAATGAAGTTGGAGCATTAATAATGGCCGATAAACTTTAACGGATTCGGTTGATGGGAAAAAGCCCCAGTAAACGACTGAATGAGCGTATGATTAGTAAACGAATTGACAGTTTATATAAAAATGCCCAGGCTTTTAGGCCTGAGCATTTTTATTATTCAGCATTAGGTTGCAGTAGGAAATAAAGCTATAATCCATACGATTAAAATGAATGAAGCAGTCAACCAAAAAGTATTAGCAACAGTTGGCTGTTCATTTTTAATTTTCTTAATCACTTCAACAAGGTTAAGACAAAAAATAATACCCAAGATAGGCATACCCAAAAGAACCTATATACGCAAGTATAAAATAAATGACATCCAATGAATATCTCCTTCCGACAGGAATCAGTCATTCCATCAAACTGGCTGGGTTTGTTGAATTAGCCGTCCTCTTGTATCTTTATTTTAACACAATATCATTTGCTCTCAGCATTGTATTTAGTAATTCCAAAACACTCTTACAACCTCAAAATAACAAACCCATAACATCGCAAAAGCTATGAGCTGTTGTTAATTGTAATTCTATTCTATTGTTATTTTCTACAAAAATTGTTTTTAAAATTAGTATAACAACAAAAATGGGAAGGCAATCCAAATGTGAATTGTGTCCCTATTTGCTATGCAATTTATCGTTTTCTCCCCGTGTATCGAACCCGGTAGGTAAACTTGCCGCTTTTTTTGTTTGTATAGAACGGGTAATCTCCCGTATAATGAATCATAGTGTTGTGGACGGGAATTCATAATGGAAAGAAAATAATTGATTGTTAAAAAGACAAAAATAGTACAAACTGCATTCACACTCATCTCGACACGTGCAGGGTGGGAGATTTGTGTTGAATAAACAGAATTGAAATAGTAAAGGCGATGATGAAAAATAGATCGGTTATCGCCATTCTTTACGTATGCATACATAGACCGTTACTATATTCAACACGAGTCTTCTTGAACAAAGTATAGGAGGAAACAATGTGACAAAAACAAAAAACGAACTGATTAAAGTAATCCCATTAGGCGGGGTAGGAGAGATCGGAAAGGCAATGTATGTCATCGAGATTGACGATGAAATGTTTATTGTCGATGCCGGTCTTATGTTTCCCGAAGGAGAGATGTTAGGGATTGACATCGTTATACCGGATATGACGTATATCGAAGAAAATAAAGACCGTGTAAAAGGAATCTTTTTGACGCATGGTCACGAAGATGCAATTGGCGCAATTGCCTACTTACTGCAAAAAGTGCAAGCGCCCGTATATGGTTCGAAATTGACATTAGCGTTAGCAAAAGAACATTTGAAAGCGATGCCTGCCCCTTCAAATGTGAAATTTTTTGAAGTTACGAATAAAAGCAGGATGAATTTTAAACGTACGCATGTGACGTTTTTCCATACGACACATAGCATTCCGGACTCGTTAGGAATTGTGTTCCATACGAGCGAAGGAGCAATTGTCCATACTGGTGAATTTAAATTTGACCAATCTGCTAAAGGAAAGTACCGCCCTGATTTGGCCAAAATGGCTGCCTTAGGAGAGGAAGGCGTTTTCCTCCTTCTTTCTGATTCAACAGAAGCAGAACGACCTGGATATACCACTTCTGAATCTGTCATCGAAAAACAGCTATCGAAAACTTTCTATAGCGCTGAAGGTAGAATCCTTGTTGCACTGTATGCATCAAACTTCATACGTATTCAACAAGTGTTTGATAAAGCAAAAGAAACGAACAAGAAAGTTGCTGTCGTCGGAAAAAGTCTAGAAAGCTATTTTGAAGTTGGAATGCGATTAGGCTATTTGGAAGTTGACGAAGAGATGGTTATACCTGTTAAACAAATTGGGAAATATCAAGATGAAGAAATTGTTATTATCGTTACAGGCAATAAAGGCGAGCCTCTTGATGCACTTGAAAAGATCGTCGATAAATTCCATAAAGATATTCAAATCAAAGAAACGGATACTGTTTTAATTACATTTACGCCGTCTCCAGGTATGGAAGTATCCATGTACCAAGTTGCGAACGAACTTGCAAAAGCGGGAGCGAATGTCATGACTTCATCGCGTAATGTGCATGTATCAGGACATGGCAGCCAAGAGGATCTTAAGCTAATGCTCAACCTGATGAAGCCTGACTATTTTATTCCGATTCAAGGGGAATATAAAATGCTGATCGCTCATTCTAAGGTGGCACAGCAAATAGGATTGCATAAATCCCAGATTTTCATCGCGGACAAAGGCGACATTGTTGAATATAAAAATAATAAGATGAGAATGAGTGGCCGGGTACAGGCAGGTAATGTGTTGATCGATGGAATTGGTGTCGGTGACGTTGGCAATATCGTATTGCGCGACCGGAAACTGCTCTCCCAAGATGGCATATTCACTGTCGTCATTACGCTAAGCCGTAAGCAAAAACGAATTGCAGCAGGTCCGGAAATTGTCTCCAGAGGTTTTGTCTACGTAAGAGAATCAGAGGAGCTTTTGGATGAATCCAAAAAGTTAGTCCGAAAGATTGTCGAGAAACATGTGAATAAAGATACGTTTGAATGGACAAACATAAAGCAAGAGATCAGAGACACACTCAGCTCCTATCTATTCCAACAAACAAAAAGAAGACCAATGATCATCCCGATTATTATGGAATATTAAAAACAAGAGCGGAGAACGCCGTTAAGCCTCGACAGGCGCTGGAAGGCTTGAACATAAGGCGCTTTTTGCCTTATGTTTCAAGACTGAAGCGACCCGAGAGGCTGGCGTTCGGAGTCTGGATGATAACAAAAGCGGAGAGGGGCGTTTAGCTCCGACAGGCGTTGGCCGACTAAGAGCGCCGCGTCCTGCGGCAACGTCGGCACTAATACGTCCTGTATGTCGGAAGATAGGAAACTAAGGCGCTTTTTGCCTTAGCTTCCTATCTGAAACGACCCGAGGAGCTGCCCCTCGGAGCTGGATGATACCAAAAGCGGAGAGGGGCGCTTAGCTCCGACAGGCGTTGCCAATGTGGAGAGAGGTAGTAACAAATGTAATGTAGAACGCGAAAAAAAGGATTTCCATGCCGACCGAACGGCGGGAAGTCCTTTTTCTGAAAGGAGGAGAAAACATGTCGAAAAAAACGAAGAAGAAAAAGAAGAAGGTAGCCGCTAAAAAGAAAAAGGATATAGGGGTTTCCCCGCTCGTTTATGAAGTTGGCGGTTTAACGATGATTGGTTTAGCAATTATTATCATTTTTGAATTTGGCATCGTCGGTAGAGGTCTTTCTTCTTTTGCTAGACTATTATTAGGTAATTGGCATGGAGCGATCGCTTTTTTATTAATCGTACAGGCATTGCTATTCATGGTGAAACGGAAAGCGATTGGATGGACGAACAGAATTGTAGGAGGCAGTTTGTTTATACTCGCAAGTCTACTTCTTTTCAGCCATATTTATTTATTCAAAGAGCTTTATGAAAGTAAAGTGCTCATGTCGAATTCATCGTTTAAGGAAACGTGGAAAGTGTTAGTGACAAATGGAGGCATCGCGAATAGGAATAGTACATTAGGTGGCGGAATGGTAGGCGCCTTGCTATTTGCTCTCTTCCATTCTTTATTCGATTCAGCTGGCGCGACTGTCGCTGGTGTTCTTTTGCTATTAATTGGAATCGTATTGTTAACTGGAAAAGCGTTCGTACCATACATTTTAGAATATTATCCTAAAGCTGTTGAATCAATGAAAGGATTGATCAGCAAAAAAGAACCGAAAAAAGCCCCTATTAAAAGCAATCATACAATGTCGAGGTCTAATCGCTCTAAGCTGAAAGCATCGGAACAACAAGAAGAGCAACCTGTCATGGTAGAAGATCATGAAGAGGTGATTTCACAACCGATCATTTCTGCATTCAATGAGCAAATTGAAAAAAAGTCATCGGATGAACAAGCGGCAGTTGCTGAAACCGAATTTGCGAAGGAAGAAGTAGAAGAGAAGGCGAATCCTGAGTATACAGGAGTTTCAGGAGAAGAAGAAAATACTTCATACGTATTGCCTCCCGCATCATTGCTGCGTGATACGCCGGCAAATGATCAGTCTGCAGAATATGATTCAATACAAGCGAATGCACAAAAGTTAGAAAGGACTTTTTTAAGCTTTGGTGTTAAGGCAAGAGTGACACAAGTCCACTTAGGGCCAGCAGTTACAAAATATGAAGTACTTCCCGATACTGGTGTTAAGGTGAGTAGGATCGTCAGCTTGTCCGACGATATTGCATTAGCTTTAGCTGCAAGTGATATTCGGATCGAAGCGCCGATACCTGGTAAATCTGCAGTAGGAATTGAAGTACCGAATCATTCGGTAGCAGTAGTCAGTCTAAGAGAAGTAATTGAAGCGAAAGAAAATAATAAGCCGAATTCGAAATTAATGATTGCCCTTGGAAGAGATGTCACTGGGAAAGCGATGATGGCAGAATTAAATAAAATGCCGCACGTTTTAGTAGCA
Organism: Sporosarcina contaminans; assembly: GCF_042679045.1. NCBI lineage: Bacteria > Bacillati > Bacillota > Bacilli > Caryophanales > Caryophanaceae > Sporosarcina > Sporosarcina contaminans. The sequence goes on from NZ_JBHTLT010000016.1 coordinate 178,648, forward strand.
GGATCGACTGGAAGCGGGAAAAGTGTGTGCATAAATGGCATCATCGTCAGTATTTTATTGAGAGCGAAACCGCATGAAGTAAAAATGATGATGATCGATCCGAAAATGGTAGAGCTCAATGTGTACAATGGAGTTCCGCATTTATTGGCCCCTGTTGTGACTGACCCGAGAAAGGCGTCGCAGGCGCTAAAAAAAGTAGTAGCCGAAATGGAACGGCGATATGAACTTTTCTCCCATACGGGAACCCGCAATATAGAAGGGTATAACGATCATATTGAACAGTGGAATGAAGAAAATGATGAAAAACATCCACGCATGCCATACATCGTAGTGATCGTCGATGAGCTTGCTGATTTAATGATGGTTGCTTCAAGCGATGTTGAGGATTCCATTACTCGGTTGGCTCAAATGGCGAGAGCCGCAGGAATTCATTTAATAATTGCAACGCAAAGACCGAGCGTAGATGTAATTACAGGTATTATTAAAGCGAATATACCTTCAAGGATTGCATTCGCAGTTTCATCAGCGGTAGATTCACGCACGATTTTGGATGGCTCGGGTGCTGAAAAACTATTAGGAAGAGGGGATATGCTCTTTTTACCTGCAGGTGCTTCGAAGCCGGTAAGGATTCAAGGTGCGTTTGTTTCGGACAACGAAGTTGAGGCAGTAGTAGATTTTGTAATTGAACAGCAGAAGGCACAATACCAAGAAGAAATGATTCCTTCTGAAGTTGAAGATGCGCCGGCATATGAAGAAACGGATGAATTGTATGATGATGCGGTCCAATTAGTGTTGGAAATGCAGACAGCTTCAGTCTCTATGCTTCAGCGAAGATTTAGGATCGGCTATTCAAGAGCAGCGCGCATCGTCGACCAGATGGAGGCAAGGGGAGTTGTTGGGCCGCCTGAAGGTAGTAAGCCGAGACAGGTATTATTAACCAGGGAAGAAGCCGAAAACTCAATAAGAGCGTGACGAAAATCGCACATTTTTTATTTTGATTTGTCTGATTTGAAATTACGCTATTTATTTTGCAGGATGAAGATGATATAGTATGGATGATTAGTAGTAATGTTACACATCAGATGTCCAACATCTGGAATATGATTCAGTAAAAAATGAGAAGTTTTAAATCAGTATGGCTCATTTACGAATCGATGTGTAAGCTACCTACGTGATATTCAAGATGCATCTTCATTTTGCAAAGAACGTAGGTCAAGGAAAAACGACATAATGTCGGCTCGATTATCTGATGCAATTATGTTAGGACGTAATTGTTTTAAAGGGGGGATTGCATTGACGGTGAAGACAGATCAACGGCATTTATATGTGCAGGTGATTGAAAGGCTCAAAGCGGATATTGAGTCTGGTATCTTCAAGGAAAATGAGAAGTTCCCTTCAGAGTTTGAATTAGCTCGCATGTTAGGGGTAAGCCGTGCAACATTGCGAGAAGCTTTGCGCGTTTTGGAAGAAGATAAGATTATTATCCGTAAGCATGGCGTTGGTACGTTTGTGAATCCAAAGCCATTATTCTCTTCGGGAATTGAGCAATTATCCAGTGTCTCATCAATGATTCGTGATGCAGGAATGGTGCCGGGCACAATTTTTATGGAAGTCCATGAAGATTGTCCGAATGATGAAATGATTGCGAAATTTGATTGCACGGCTAATGATAGTCTTGTTACAATTAAGAGAGTCAGAACTGCAGACGGTGAACCAGTCGTTTACTGCATCGATCATGTACTCTCGAAAAATCTTCCTTCAGGCGCAGATTTCCTGTTAAATGAATCGATTTTCGATTCGATTGAAAAGACAGGTGATATCCGCATAGTACAAGCAGTCGCAAATATCGAGCCTGTCGGCTATGATGACGAAGCATCCGCAATTCTTAGATGCGGTGTCGATGTTCCGCTATTAGTCTTGCTTCAGTGTCATTATAGTGCGGATGGTGAAATGGTTCTTTATTCTAAAAACTATTTCAGGGCCGATAAATTCAGTTTTCATGTTGTACGAAAAAGGGTATAAGATGTGTTTGAAAAGTACACATACTATAAGGCTATGAATGGTGAGATAGTAAAGCATCATCATATGTTTTTGAAAATTGTCAGTGCTTTTTAAACAATCTTTAATAGACGTATCTACGTCATTTTTATACCAAATTATAAAAAAATAGGGAGGGTCCAAACAGTGAGCAAACGTAAATATGGACTTGCGTTATCATTGGTTCTTGCAGCTGGTACATTACTTGGTGCATGTGGAACGGACAAAGAAAAAGACAAAGAAGGTTCTTCATCTTCAGATGGCGGCAACACATCTGATTTTTCTGTTGCGATGGTGACGGATGTTGGCGGTGTTGACGACAAATCCTTCAACCAATCAGCTTGGGAAGGGATTCAAAAATTCGGAGAAGAGAACAACTTGTCTGAAGGAGATGGCGGATACGCTTACCTTCAATCGAAAGACGATTCAGACTACATTCCGAACTTGAATGCGCTTACTCGCCGTGATTTCGACTTAGTTTACGGAGTAGGTTACTTAATGGAGGATGCAATCGATACAGTTGCATCTCAGCAAAAAGATACAAACTATGCAATCATCGATGGTGAAGTTGACCAGCCGAACGTTGCGAACGTTTTGTTCAAAGAACAGGAAGGTGCATTCCTTGCTGGAGTAGCAGCTGCGTTAATGACGAAAACTGATAAAATCGGCTTCGTAGGCGGTATTGAGATTCCGGTAATCGAGCGTTTCGAGGCTGGCTTCGTTGCTGGTGTCGCTGCGGTTAAACCTGACATTAAAGTAGATGTGAAGTATACAGGCGCATTCGACAAAGCAGAACTTGGTAAAGCAGAAGCAGGACGCATGTACTCTTCAGGTGTGGACATCATTTTCCATGCTGCTGGCGGTACTGGTAATGGTGTATTTGCAGAAGCTAAGGAACGTAAAGAAGCAGACAAAGATGCAAATGTTTGGGTAATCGGGGTTGACTCCGACCAGTATGACGAAGGTCAAGTTGGCGGTGAAAACATCACGCTTACTTCTATGCTAAAACGCGTTGACAATGCAGTTCAAGAAATTTCTAAGTTGGCGAAAGATGGGAAATTCCCTGGCGGAGAAACATTAGTATTCGGTCTTGCTGATGATGGTGTAGCCCTTGCTGATTCTCGCGGTGCGATTCCACAAGAAGTTTTGGACCAAATCGAAGAATATAAGCAAAAAGTAATCAACGGTGAAATTGAAGTTCCTGAATTTGCTAAATAAGAAACAGTTCACAATCTTTATAAGGGCCGGTTCGTCCGGCCTTTCTTTATGAATTGCTCCACCTTCTAAATTAATAGAGTAAAAGATTTTTCATACGAATAATCTTTTATTGTATTAATTTTTTCAAATTATGAAATGAAATATTGACGTTAGGAAGTGAATCCATTGGAATATGTCATCGAGATGCTAAATGTTTCCAAAAAATTCGGTAACTTTTATGCGAATGACAATATTACCTTGCAGTTGAAAAAGGGAGAAATCCATGCACTATTAGGTGAAAATGGTGCTGGGAAATCAACGATGATGAACGTTTTGTTTGGTCTTTACCAGCCTGATGGAGGGGAAATTCGCGTTCACGGAAAGAAAGTCGATATTTCGAATCCAAACGTTGCGAATGATTTAGGCATCGGAATGGTTCACCAACACTTTATGCTGGTAGAAAATTTGACGGTTACAGAAAACATCATTTTAGGCAGTGAGCCGGCGAAAATGGGAACGGTAAAAATTAAAGCCGCAGCGAAAAAAGTTGCTGAAATATCAAAGCTTTATGGTTTAAATGTCGATCCGTATGCAAAAATCGAAGATATTTCTGTCGGAATGCAGCAACGTGTAGAAATTTTAAAAACACTATACCGTGGTGCAGAAATTCTTATTTTCGATGAACCGACTGCTTCATTAACCCCACAGGAAATTCAAGAACTGATAGCAATTATGAAAAAACTGATTACTGAAGGGAAATCGATCATCCTTATAACGCATAAGCTACAAGAAATTATGGATGTTTCGGACCGTGTCACTGTAATTCGAAAAGGAAAAGGAATCGGAACGGTCATCACTTCTGAATCAAATCCAGAAGAGTTAGCAACTTTGATGGTCGGAAGACAAGTTACATTCAAAACAGAGAAGCAACCTCCAAATCCGACAGAAGAAGTTTTGCAGATTGAGAATTTAGTAGTTGCGGACAACAGAGGCATAGATAGAGTGAAGAAATTGAATCTTTCTGTTCGCCGCGGAGAAATTGTCGGTCTTGCAGGAATTGACGGCAATGGTCAATCGGAGCTGATTGAAGCAATTGCTGGGCTTAGAAAAGTGAAAAGTGGAAAAATCACATTGAACAATATAGATATTACAGGCAAAAAGCCGCGTCAAATTACAGAGTCCGGATTGGGTCATATCCCACAAGATCGTCATAAGCATGGTTTAGTACTTGATTTTTCAGTGGGCTATAATGCGGCATTGCAGGAATACTATCGCGAGCCCTATTCGAAAAATGGCATCATGAATTATCAAGTCATTTCGAAAAAAGCGAAAGAAATCATCGAAGAGTACGATGTGAGAACCCAAGGAGAACACGAATTGGCAAGGGCTCTTTCAGGTGGAAATCAGCAGAAATTGATTATTGGCCGTGAAATTTCCCGGGGTCCTGATTTACTTATAGCGGCATTGCCAACACGTGGATTAGACGTAGGGGCAATTGAATTCATTCATAAACGGTTAATCGAACAACGGGATAATGGAAAAGCAGTTTTTCTAATTTCGTTTGAGTTGGATGAAGTAATGAATGTTTCGGATCGGATTGCGGTCATTCATGATGGACATATCGTGGACACTGTCATTCCTGCTGAAACAAATGAGCAGGAGTTGGGATTATTGATGGCAGGCCATTCAATAAAAGAAAAGGGACAGATGAAAGAAGGTGTAGATCGAAATGTCGAATAAGGTCATCAATATTTTAGTGCCGATCATTTCGATCATCTTAGGACTACTTGTAGGCGCAATTGTCATGCTATTTAGTGGTTTTGATCCGATGAGTGGTTACGCTGCGCTTTGGAATGGAATATTCGGGGATGTCTATGCAATTGGTGAAACGATACGCCAAATTAGTCCTTATATACTTGCGGGACTCGCGGTAGCGTTCGCATATCGAACAGGCTTGTTCAATATTGGTGTAGAAGGACAGTTGATCGTCGGATGGTTTGCTGCTGCATATGTAGGTATGGCATTTGAACTGCCAATGTTTATTCATTTGCCGTTATCATTATTGGCAGCCGCGGCGGCTGGTGCGTTATGGGGACTTATCCCTGGGGTATTAAAAGCGACATTGCGTGTCCATGAAGTAATCGTAACGATTATGATGAACTATATTGCGCTTCACGTTGTCAATGCACTAATCAAAACGGTTTCAGATGGTGGATTTAAAACAGATAAAATTCAGCCAACAGCTTCACTAAGATCTGATTTTCTATCCAATTTAACGGATTATTCAACGCTGCATTATGGAATCTTTGTTGCGCTTGCAATGGTTGTCGTTATGTGGTTTATTCTTGAAAAAACAAAAACGGGGTTCGAGCTGAAATCAGTTGGTTTTAATGATCATGCCTCTCAATATGCAGGTATGAACGTAAATAAAAATATTATATTGTCAATGGTCATATCAGGAGCATTTGCCGGCCTAGCTGGTTCAATGGAAGCTTTAGGTACATTTGGGAATATGTCGTCTCGTGCCGGCTTCACAGGAATCGGTTTTGACGGCATAGCGGTTGCACTATTAGGTGCCAATTCACCGTTAGGCGTCATTTTCGGTGCATCGCTATTCGGTTCTTTGAAATACGGTGCAAACAATATGCCGAACGAAGCTGGTATTCCATTAGAAATTGTATCGATCGTCATAGCGCTTATCATATTCTTCGTTGCCTCGGGATATATAATCCGTGTCGGATTGCAGCGCTTGAATTCGAAAAAGGAGGCGAAATGATATGTCGTTTTTAGAAGTCCTTTATTTTATGATTCCAACGTCAATCGCATATGCCGCCCCTTTAATTTTCACGGCAATTGGAGGCGTATTCTCTGAACGATCTGGTGTCGTCAACATCGGCCTTGAAGGCTTGATGATCATGGGAGCATTCATCGGAATCGTGTTCAATTTATTTTATGTTGATGTGTTTGGTAGCTGGACGCCCTGGATTGCACTTTTAGTAGCAATGATTGTTTCAGCGATATTCTCCATGATGCATGCGGTAGCATCGATTTCATTCCGTGCTGACCAAGTCGTTTCCGGTGTCGCAATTAACATGTTAGGGCTTGCTGTAGCATTGTTCTCTGTGAAAATGATTTTCGGAAAAGGACAAACGGATTTTATTCAACAAAAGATTCCGCGCGTCAACATTCCTTTGCTGCAAGATATTCCGGTCATTGGTCCAATGTTCTTCAAATCGGTGTACGGAACCTCAGTTTTAGCTATAGCGGTTGCAATTGTAGCTTGGTTCATTATTTATAAAACACCATTCGGATTGCGCTTACGTTCAGTCGGTGAACACCCGATGGCTGCAGATACAATGGGGATCAACGTCAATAGAGTGCGCTATTTGGCAGTTATTATTTCTGGTGGTCTTGCTGGTATCGGCGGGGCGGTTTATTCGCAGACAATGACAGGAGACTTCGGACATGCAACAGTTAATGGTCAAGGATTTATGGCATTGGCTGCAATGATTTTTGGAAAATGGCATCCGATCGGAGCAATGGCAGCAGCGCTATTCTTCGGATTTGCGCAAGCATTGGCGATTACGGCAGGTTCCATCGAAGTGGATTTCATACAAAAAATTCCGACTGTCTATTTCCACATACTTCCTTATGTCTTAACAATCTTGGCGCTTGCAGGATTTATTGGCAAAGCAAATGCACCGAAAGCGAGTGGGACTCCATATATTAAAGGAAGCCGTTAATGATTTAATGAAAGCTGTTCGACAACTTTTTCACGTTGTTGAGCAGCTTTTCTTGTATATTACTGGAAAGTACAAGATTTTATTCGAAAATGCTTATATTTTGCCATCTCATTGTTAAGAAATGTATAGTGAAGAAGAGTGTTCGTATAATAAGGAAAAAAAGAGGTGCTCATATGTTCAAAAAAGTGGAGCTGCAAAAGGGAGTAACCGTTTACTTACGCAAAACTGAGCAATTTAAAACGATAACGATGTCAATTAAATGGAAGTCTGAACTAAATGAAAAGGCAGCGGCCTACAGAACGGTCTTATCAAATGTACTTCAAGACTCAAATGGGAAATATCGTACACAAAGCGAATTGAGAAAAGCGTTGGATGAGCTATATGGCACTGTCTTTTATATGGATAATGGGAAGCGTGGCCACTCTCATATCGTTTCTTTGAATATGGAATGTATAAATGATGAGTATTTAACGACGGAAGGTGTATTTGACGAGGCGTTGCAGCTAATGCATACAGTCGTATTCAGTCCGAATTTTGTCGATGGCGCTTTTGAACCTTCCGTTGTCGAGCGTGAAAAGCGAACTGTCATAGAGCGTATTCGTTCTGTTTATGATGATAAAACAAGGTATGCACAAAAGCGGATGCTCGAATTAATGCGACCGAACCACCCAGCTTCGATTTCGTCAAACGGCACGGAAGAGGATGTCCGTAGCCTTACTAGGGAAGCGCTGCTTTCTACATATGAAAGCATGTTGAATAAAGACGAAATTGATATTTATGTAGTTGGGGATATACAGGAAGAGGAGTTTATTGAAAAAATAAAATCGCTATTTCCATTTCAAGCAAGAGAGGTTGCTGAACGAAAAAGTAATGTTGTGCAGCATGAAAAAGGGGACGTACAGCAAGTATTTGAAAAGCAGGACATGAAGCAAGGGAAGCTGCAAGTCGGCTACAGCACTCCGATCACCTTCGATCATCCCGATTATGCAAAGATGGTCGTTACAAGTGGCGTATTAGGCGGTTTTGCGCATAGTAAATTATTCATGAATGTCCGTGAAAAAGAAAGTATGGCTTATACAATTAATAGCATCTACTCATCCCACTATGGAATTATGTATGTTTTGGCGGGAATTGATCCGGAGCTTGAGGAGAAAGCAGTGAAGTTAATCGGAGAACAAATAGATGCGCTGCGTAACGGCAACGTTACTCAAACGGAGTTGGATCAAACGGTCGGACTTCTATCGAATAGCATACGCAGTGCATTCGATTCTGCGAGGAGCCAAATTGAAGTATACGATCAATATAAGCGGCTAAGTGAAAATTTCACAGCAGAACAATTGATTGAAAAATGGCGATCCGTCACGATAGAAGATGTAAAAGAAATGGCTTCACAGCTTGAATTAGAGATCGTCTACTTGCTATCGGAAAGAGAGGCGTAAAGAGATGGAGAAAATCGTATTTGATAATTTGCAGGAATCACTTTTTCATGAACGGTTGGAGAATGGGTTAAATGTATATATACTTCCGAAAAAAGGATTCTCTAAAACGTATGTCACATTTACAACGAAATATGGTTCAATCGATCGGACTTTCATTCCGAGAGGAAAAGATGAATTTGTCACGGTTCCCGACGGCATCGCCCATTTCTTGGAGCATAAAATGTTTGACAAAGAGGAAGGGGACGTTTTTCAGAAGTTCAGTATGTTAGGGGCTTCTGCAAATGCGTTTACCTCTTTTACAAGAACATCTTATCTGTTTTCTACTACTGAAAAGTTATACGAAAATACAAAGGTATTATTGGATTTCGTTCAAGAGCCTTATTTTACAGAGCAGAAAACTGAAAAGGAAAAAGGAATTATTGCACAAGAAATTATGATGTATGACGACAATCCCGATTGGCGGAATTATTTCGGAGCAATCCAAAATTTATACGAAAATTATCCGGTCAATATTGATATTGCCGGAACGGTTGATACGATCCAAGAGATTACTGCAGATCATTTGTATGAATGCTATGAAACATTTTACCATCCTTCCAATATGACTGTATTTGTCATCGGAGCAGTTGATCCGGAGAAAATGATGAATTTCATTAAAGAGGATCAAAATGGGAAGGAATTTTCTGAGCCTGAAGAAATACAAAGAAAGTTCCCTGAAGAGCCTTCGACTGCTCATATCGCCGAAAGTACGGTTGAAATGGATGTATTGCGCCCAAAACTCAATTTTGGCATGAAATGTAACCGAGTGGATATCGAAGGGGATGAATTGCTGAAACAGGAATTGGCGCTAAACCTTGTCCTTGATATTCTTTTTGGTAGGTCTTCCGTTTTCTACAAAGAAGCATATGAGACTAATTTAATTGATGAAACTTATCAATATGATGTTTCATTGGAAAAAGGTTATGGATTTGCTATGGTGGGTTCAGATACTGATCATCCTGCTGAATTGGAAGCAGCAATTCGTAAAACACTTTCAGATCAAATCCAAGGCTGGACAATTCGTAGTGAAGATCTCGACCGTGCGCGTAAAAGAAAGATTGGACAATTCATGCGCTCATTAAATTCAATTGAATTCATCGCCAATCAGTTTACTCAATATAATTTCAATAAAATGAATTTATTTGATGTAGTGCCTACTCTTGAGCAGTTGTCACTGGAAGATTTGAAAGCAGCATTTGAAACGATTTCATCGGAAGAAGGCTATACAGTGATGAAAGTAGTCCCACCTTCAAAAGGAGAGTAACAATGAAGCGGTATGCTGTCGTTTTAGGTGCTTCTGGAGGTATAGGGATGGCGATTAGCCGTCGTCTTGCCAAAGAAGGTTGGTCGCTTTATTTGCATTATAATCGGAATGCTGATCAAGTGTTCGAGCTGCAGGCGGAATTATCTGCTCTTTATCCTACGAGTGAGTTTAAAGCAATACAAGCCAATTTCCTTTCTGAAGATGGAGCGGAGAAATTATATGCATTGGTCGGGCATGTTCAAGCCGTCATTGTATCTTCAGGGCAAGCAGTGATGAAGCTATTGACGGACACATCCATTGAAGAAATGGAAGCGTTATGGCGAGTGCATATGCAAAACCCTGCTGCTTTCATCGGCCTCGTTTCACCACAGCTTCGAAGTCATGACGTATCGTATGTTGTATTCATTGGTTCCATTTGGGGGAACACAGGTGCAGCCGGAGAAGTAATGTACTCTGCAGTTAAAGGGGCCCAGCATGCTTTCGTAAAGGCGTATGCCAAAGAAGCGGCCTATAATGGCACGAGAGTTAATGCAATTGCGCCAGGTTGGATCGAAACAACGATGAATGACGAGTTTTCTGAAGAGGATAAGCAAATAGTCATTGATCAAATTCCACTCCAAAAAACTGGAACTCCTGAACAAGTAGCAGATTTAGTCCAATTTTTGATTAGTGGAAATGCAGATTACATGACTGGAGAAATTATTAAGCTGAACGGCGGATGGTATATTTGATTTGTTTTTATGCAAGACATCTTATTTTAGGGAAGAGGGCCCTTCCCTTTTCCTTTTTTCCTTTTCATCGCATAAGGAATCCGCTATTATAGAACTAAGTTGTCTCTTATGCGTCCTATCATATGGAAGACTCCTCATTTCTATGAAATATACTATACCGTTAATGTTTTTCTTGCATTTGCGCTCATATAATTCATCTTGATTTCTTTACATAAATGACAAGAGATCGAAAGGGTGTGTCGACATGGGTGAATGGTACGTTGAATACGAAATTCAAGTGAATCGACCGGGTCTGTTAGGGGATATCGCATCCTTATTAGGCATGTTGCATGTTAACATCGTTACAATCAATGGTGTAGATGGTGGGCATCGAGGCATGTTAGTGCGGACCGAAAACGATGATCAAATCAGGCGTTTTGAATTGATTGCATCCACAATGGAAACGATACAAGTAAAGAAAATCCGTGAACCCAAATTGCGCGACATTTTAGCCGTTAGGCATGGCCGATATATTCAGCGCGATATCGATGATCGAAAGACGTTCAGGTTTCTACGCAGTGAATTAGGAGTTTTAGTTGATTTCATGGCTGAGCTATTTAAGCAGGAAGGCCATAAGCTAATTGGGATCCGTGGTATGCCTCGTGTCGGCAAGACGGAATCTGTCGTCGCAGCAAGTGTTTGTGCAAATAAGAAGTGGATCTTTCTATCTTCAACGATGATTAAGCAAACGGTAAGGAGTAATTTGGCGGGGGACGAGTTCTCCAAAGATAATATTTTCATCTTAGATGGAATAGTAACCCGTAAGGCTGGGGACGAGAGGCATATGCAGCTCGTTCGCGAAATGATGCGGATGCCTTCGATTAAAGTCGTAGAGCACCCGGACATGTTTGTCCAGCATTCAGAATACGACATGGATGATTTTGATTATATTATCGAGTTAAGAACCGATCCAGATCAGGAAATTACATATGAAATGATGGAGAAAAACCATATGATGTCCGATTCGGGCTCGATGGGCGGATTTGGCATGTTCAATTTCTAACAGGCAGGTGATAATAATTGACCGGATTAGGTGCTCGTCTTAAAGAGGCGAGAACAGCAAAAGGATATTCATTAGATGATTTACAATCAATAACTAAAATTCAGAAACGGTACCTTTCCGGTATTGAAAATGAAGACTACAGCATGATGCCAGGAGCGTTCTATGTACGTGCCTTCATAAAGCAATATGCAGAGGCAGTTGAGTTGGATGCTGACGAAATGCTTGCATTGTATAGGGAAACAGCCGTGCACGATCAAATTGAGGAAGAAACGCCTCAAATATCACAACCGATGACAAGAAAACGTGGTTTAAAGACGAACAGTCGTCTAAATGAGGCGATTCCCAAAGTCATTGTCGCACTTTTTATTATCGTCATCATAGTCGTTATGTGGGTTTTATGGCAATACGGTCTATCGAAAAAAACGGGAATGGATGGTGTCATCGAGCCGGATCCCAAAGTTACTATGGATAGCAATGATTCTTCAAGCAAACCGAATCCTGTAATCGATGAAGAGGAAGACAAAGACACGAAAGAACAAGTGGATGATGAGAAACCTGAAGATGATGTAACTCCTGATGAGGAGGAAGTTGAACAATCGCTCACATTTGTAAATACTTCAGGGGAAGACTCAATATATACTTTGTCAGATGCAGATACATTCCAACTTCGTATAGAAACGACGGGCGATTCTTGGATCGGCGTTACCGATGAGTCGAGAAAAGAACGAACTCCAGGCGCTACAGTTTTGACTGCTGGACAGTCTGTCGATTTAGATGTTTCTGACGTGGAATTCGTTAGGATCCGTGTAGGTAGAACGAATAGCACCAATATTTTTGTTAACGACGAGAAATTGGAATATAATTCTAATGCAATTACACAAAATATTATTATTGAATACAAGAAATGAAAATAGTCATCTGAATGGATGACTATTTTCATTCACTGTACATATGAAACTCATTTCACATTGTTTGAAGGATAGGTGAGAAGATTGAATTTACCAAACAAAATCACTGTATCACGAATTCTCCTTATCCCCATTTTTATCATTTTCATGATTGTCGATTTCAAAATGGGGACGTTGTATATTGGCGGCACAGAGCTATCTGTAGAGCATTTAATTGGAGCGCTTCTTTTCATAATTGCAGCAGCTACTGATTGGTTTGATGGTCATTTGGCTAGGAAGCATAATTTGATTACGAATATGGGGAAATTTCTTGATCCGCTTGCTGATAAGTTATTGGTATCAGCCGCATTGGTTATTTTAGTCGAATTAGGCGCTGCACCGTCGTGGGTTGTCATTATAATTATTAGCAGAGAGTTTGCGGTAACGGGCTTGCGTTTAATTTTAGCTGGGGGCGGAGAGGTTGTCGCAGCAAATCAATTAGGCAAAATTAAAACTGCTACTCAATTAGTTGCAATCGCTTCACTCCTTATGAACAATATCTTTTTTGAAGCATTTGGTATACCTTTCGGCTTAATTATGTTGTACATTGCACTATTCTATACAATTTGGTCAGGCATCGATTATTTCTATAAAAATAGACATGTATTATTGGAGTCGATGTAAATATGAAAGCTGAAATTATAGCGGTCGGATCTGAATTGCTATTAGGACAAATTACGAATACGAATGCTACTTTCATTGCAAAGAACTTGGCTGAAGTCGGTATAGATGTTTATTATCATACAGTGGTTGGAGATAATCCAAAAAGGTTGGACGAAGCGATTTCAATTGCTCAGCAACGTGCAGATCTCATTATTTTTTCAGGAGGCCTTGGACCGACGAAAGACGATTTAACAAAAGAGACGATCGCCAAAAGGCTTTCCTCCTCGCTCATAATGGATAGAAAAGCGTTGGGAAATATCGAGGCATATTTTAAACGTACGAAGCGAACGATGACCGAAAATAATAAAAAGCAAGCGCTCATTATAGATGGTGCGACAGTTTTGGAAAATCGCAATGGGATGGCCCCGGGCATGGCAATTGAAAAGGAAGGCAAGCGATATATTTTATTGCCCGGCCCTCCACATGAAATGGAGCCTATGTTTATAAATGAAGCGATTCCTTATATAGTAGGCGCTGTTGGAATACGCGAAGTCATTGCTTCAAAAGTATTAAAGTTTTACGGTATAGGAGAAGCAGAACTTGAACACCGTGTGCAAGACATTATAGAAAGGCAAACAAATCCGACAGTAGCTCCATTAGCTTCAAGAGATGCTGTTACGCTCCGAATTACGGCAAAGGCTAATTCTACAGAAGCGGCGCAAAATTTGATTGCTCCGGTAGAAGCAGAGATTCGTGCACTTGTAGGGGAATTCATCTATGGGATAGATGAAGATACGTTATCTTCGAAAGCGGCAGAATTGCTTTTACAGCAATCCTTAACAATCTCTGCAGCGGAAAGCTTAACCGCTGGCTTATTTATGTCAGAGTTGTCTGAACAGGCAGGTATAAGCGCTTCATTAAAAGGCGGGACAGTCGTTTACAACGAGGAAGAAAAGCAACGTCAATTACACGTTCCAAAAGAACTGATTGAGAAATATGGAGTTGTTAGCAAGGAGTGCGCTGCGGCTCTTGCCCAGCAGGTGAAACTGAAATTTAATTCGGATATTGGTGTTGGGTTGACAGGGGTAGCCGGACCAGATCCTCACGATCAAAAGCCGATGGGTACTGTATGGATCGGCATTGAAACACATAAGGGAGAAGTGAAGACTTTCAAACTTGAGCTTTCGGGTACAAGAAATACTAATCGAAGAAGGGCGGCAAACTTCGCTCTCTACTATTTAATCAAATCAATCTCGGAAAACGAGGGGCAAAAATAATTTTATTTTTGCCCCTTGTTCTCATTTAAACCTACATTTCCTCTTCTATTCTCAATTATATTTACAGTTTCGATAAAAAGTTCGAATGAGCGTTCGCTTTTTGATTGTATATTTCTCATAAAAGGAGTATAGTAGAGACAGGAAGAAAAAGAACATACCTGTTAAGGGAGGAATTATTTTTGAGCGATCGCAAAATAGCTTTGGACCAAGCGTTGAAACAAATTGAAAAGCAATTTGGCAAAGGGTCCGTCATGAAATTGGGGGAAAAGACCGACCGTGAAATCGCCACTTCTTCGTCTGGTTCACTTGCACTTGATGCGGCTTTAGGTGTTGGTGGATACCCGCGAGGAAGAGTTATTGAAATATATGGACCAGAAAGTTCTGGTAAAACAACAGTAGCTTTGCATGCAATTGCAGAAGTGCAAGCCTCTGGAGGACAAGCAGCATTCATTGATGCAGAGCATGCTCTTGACCCTGTTTATGCGCAAAAATTAGGCGTCAATATTGACGAATTGCTATTATCCCAGCCGGATACTGGGGAACAAGCATTGGAAATCGCTGAAGCGTTAGTGCGAAGCGGAGCGATTGATATAATTGTTGTCGACTCTGTTGCGGCACTCGTGCCGAAAGCGGAAATTGAAGGAGAAATGGGTGACGCCCATGTCGGATTGCAAGCTCGTCTAATGTCGCAAGCCTTGCGGAAACTTTCAGGCGCTATTAATAAGTCTAAAACAATTGCTGTATTCATTAACCAAATCCGTGAAAAGGTCGGTGTTATGTTCGGTAATCCTGAAGTAACTCCGGGCGGGCGCGCATTGAAATTCTATTCTTCTGTCCGTTTGGAAGTACGCCGCGGTGAAGCGATTAAGCAGGGCAACGACATCACGGGTAACAAAACGAGAATCCGTGTTGTGAAAAACAAGGTTGCTCCTCCGTTCCGCACGGCAGAAGTTGATATTATGTATGGAGAAGGAATTTCAAAAGAAGGGGAAATTGTCGATTTAGGCGCTGAGCTTGAAGTCGTGCAAAAGAGCGGCGCATGGTACTCTTATGAAGGCGAAAGATTAGGACAGGGCCGTGAGAATGCGAAACAGTTCTTGAAGGAAAATCCGGATATCCGTGCAGAAATTTCAAACAAAATTCGTGATTCTTATGGATTGGCAAGTGCAAACTATGTAATTGCCGGACATGATGAAGATGAAGAAGAAGAAGAGTTGGCTTTATTCTTAGAAGAAGAGAAATAATGATTGAATGAATTGCCGATCTTTCCTTACGGAGGGATCGGCTTTTTTCTACCATTTTTATTCGCTCTATAACTCTTTTTAGAATAATCAGCATGAAGTGACCAAATGTTACCGCTCAAGCGTTCATAGAGCTTTTGAATCCTTGACATGTCAATTTTACATCTATACAATTAGAATTGTATAATTTCACACCAATGAAATCATTATGGCAGTATGTTGAATGTTGATATACGAGCCGACTGAAAACGAAAAGAATAGCAGGAGGAGGTGACAAGGATGCTAAAAATCATCATCTCCGCTTTGCTCGGTCTGATCGTCGGTGCAGTTGTTATCTATTTTGTTATCAAAAAGGTGAATGAATCAAGAGTGACGGGTGCTAAAAACTCTGCAGAACAAATCGTCGAAGATGCGAAACGTGAAGCGGAGGCTTTGAAGAAAGAAGCACTGTTAGAAGCGAAAGATGAAAATCACAAACTGAGAATTGAAGCGGAAGCGGAAATCCGTGAAAGAAGGTCGGAGCTTCAAAAGCAAGAAAATCGACTTTTGCAACGGGAAGAAAATCTTGACCGCAAGGATGATGCTCTCAACAAAAGAGAAGCAGGACTGGAACGCAAAGAAGACGCGCTTTCCAGCAGACAACAGCATATTGAACAGATGGAACGCAAGGCGGAAGAGCTTGTAGCCACGCAACAGACAGAATTGGAAAGAATATCAGCACTTACGAGAGATGAAGCAAAACGAATCATCTTAGACGAAGTAGAATTAGAACTTTCCACTGATATCGCCGTTATGACGAAAGAGTCTGAACAGCGGGCGAAAGAGGAATCCGAAAAGAAAGCACGTGAAATCCTTTCCCTTGCATTACAGCGTTTCGCAGCAGACCATGTCGCAGAAACAACCGTATCCGTTGTAAACTTACCTAACGATGAGATGAAAGGAAGAATTATCGGAAGGGAAGGTCGCAACATCCGGACATTGGAAACATTGACGGGAATTGATCTTATAATAGATGATACTCCAGAAGCTGTTATCCTATCAGGTTTCGATCCGGTCCGCCGGGAAACTGCACGTCTTGCACTTGAAAAGCTTGTTCAAGATGGCAGGATACACCCTGCACGCATAGAAGAAATGGTTGATAAGGCAAGGCGCGAAGTGGACGAATTAATCCGGGAAAAAGGTGAGCAGACGACATTTGATGTCGGTGTCCACAATCTCCATCCGGACTTGATCAAGATCTTGGGTAGATTGCATTTCCGCACAAGTTATGGACAAAATGTCTTGAAACACTCTGTGGAAGTTGCGTATCTTGCAGGACTCTTGGCTGCGGAAGTTGGAGAGGACGTAACTTTGGCGAGACGTGCAGGTTTATTGCATGATATCGGTAAAGCGATCGATCATGAAGTAGAAGGCAGCCACGTCCAAATCGGGGTTGAATTAGCTACGAAATACAAAGAGCATCCTGTCGTCATTAATAGTATTGCATCCCATCACGGCGATGAAGAGGCAACATCAGTCATTGCTGTATTGGTGGCAGCGGCAGATGCCTTATCTGCTGCAAGACCAGGCGCACGTAGTGAAACATTGGAAAACTACATCCGCAGATTGCAAAAACTCGAAGAAATTTCAGAGTCATATGAAGGCGTTGAAAAATCATATGCCATCCAAGCGGGCCGGGAAGTACGGATCATTGTCCGTCCAGACCAGATCGATGACATTACCGCACACAGATTGGCCCGGGATATACGGAAACGGATCGAGGAAGAACTCGATTATCCTGGACATATCAAGGTGACTGTCATTCGTGAAACCCGTGCAGTTGAATACGCGAAATAAGAAAAAATGATCCCTGCTTAGCAAGATAGGGATCATTTTCTTTTGTCTCTCATCAAAACAGGAATCCCATATATTTTATACATACTCAATCCAGTGATAAAATTACAATAGGAATAAATGTACCAAAGTTCAAGATCGAAAAATAGAAAGAGGTATTTCAATGAAAGTTTTATTTATAGGTGATATTGTAGGGTCAATCGGTAGAAATATGTTGTATGACTATTTGCCTCGGTTGAAAAGAAAGTATGCAGCAGATGTTATTATTGCGAATGGGGAGAATGCAGCATCTGGAAGAGGTATTACGAGAGCCATTTTTGACGATCTATTGCGCGCTGGGGTAGACATCGTTACAATGGGCAATCATACTTGGGATCAAAAAGAGATTTACGATTTCATCGATGAAACAGAATACTTAATACGTCCTGCAAATTTTTCTGAAGAAGCCCCGGGAAAAGGCATGACGACGATTACAAAAAACGGCATTACAATGTCCGTAATTAATTTACACGGCCGCACATTTCTTCCTCCCCATGCTGATCCGTTCGAAAAAGCAGATCTTTTAATTGAAGAAGCGAAAAAAATATCGCCTCTTGTGTTTGTTGATTTCCATGCTGAAGCAACGAGCGAAAAAATTGCGATGGGATGGCATTTAGACGGCAAAGCGTCAGTAGTAGTCGGCACACATACACATGTACAAACTGCTGATGAGCGCATTTTGCCGAATGGCACAGCTTACTTAACAGACGCAGGGATGACAGGTCCTTATGATGAAGTATTAGGCATGAAAAAAGAAGACGTCATTTATCGTTTCAAAACGAATATGCCCGTCCGATTTGAAGTGCCAAAAAAAGGCCGTGCGCAGCTAAGCGGCTTAATTGTCGAGATAGATGACCTAAATGGTAAAGCGAAGTCAATTGAACGAATTTTGATTAACGAAGACCATAGATTTGAAGGATGAAGTTGAGTCTAATCAACGCCTCTTTTTCATAGGATGGTCTATGGATATGTTCATTCCATAGACATCGTAAAAATAAGGAGGAAACATGGTGAGTCCATTGAAAGTATCATCCCGCTCGAATCCCAATTCAGTTGCAGGTGCACTCGTAGCCGTCATTCGAGACCAAGGCTACGCTGAAATGCAGGCGGTGGGAGCAGGCGCTTTGAACCAGGCGATCAAAGCAGTAGCAATCGCCCGTGGCTTTGTAGCTCCGAGCGGCGGGGATCTCGTATGCGCCCCCGCATTCACCGATATCCAGATTAACGGAGAAGGTCGTACAGCATTAAAGCTGTTAGTAGAAAAACGCATTCGGCAATAAGAATGCAACAAAAGGACTTCGGCTATTCCGGAGTATCAGACTGTAGACAAAGTATTTTTTTACTTTGTCTACAGTCTTTTTATTTTTTTCATGAATTAGATCTTTGCCCAGCTTGGCTTGAAAACGCTTGCCGGACAAGGAACGAAGGAAAGGCAACAGAAGGCCGCTGCTTCCTGCACAACGGTTGTATGCCCAGCGTCTTGCTGGTCTCAACACCGTATGTGAGTGTTTGTCAACAATTCGGTCACATAGTTGCCGAAATATAAAGAACGTGTTACTACAAAGTCAAAGAGACTTCATGTATAATGAAATCAGTCTGTTCAATTCCCGAGTGTTTTGAAAGAAAGGGGAAAGATCTTATGAATGAAGAACAACGCCTGCAAGCAGGTCTTATAAAGCCGGGCATCGAAAAGCCTGCAAATAAAGTGGAAAAAGACTATAGCAAATATTTTGAAACGGTTTATACTCCACCCTCTTTAAAAGAAGCGAAAAAAAGAGGTAAAGAGGAAATTGCTTATCATGATGATTTCCGAATTGAGGAACGTTTCCTTGGTATGGGAAATGGAAGAAAATTTTACATAAGAACGTACGGCTGTCAAATGAACGAGCATGATACAGAAGTAATGGCCGGCATTTTTATCGGTTTAGGCTATGAACCGACGGATACTGTTGACGATGCAGATGTCATTTTGTTAAACACATGTGCCATCCGTGAAAATGCTGAGAACAAAGTGTTCGGGGAATTAGGTCATTTAAAGCCGTTGAAATTGGAAAAGCCAGATTTGCTCATCGGAGTATGCGGTTGCATGTCTCAAGAAGAATCTGTCGTTAACAAAATTTTGAAAACATATGATCAAGTCGATATGATTTTCGGAACCCATAATATTCATCGCTTGCCGAACATTCTTCATGAAGCATATTTATCGAAAGAAATGGTAGTCGAAGTATGGTCGAAGGAAGGCGATATTATTGAAAATCTTCCAAAAGTGCGACACGGCAATATAAAAGCTTGGGTAAACATTATGTATGGTTGCGATAAGTTCTGTACGTATTGCATCGTCCCGTATACCCGGGGGAAAGAACGAAGCAGACGCCCACATGACATTATCCAAGAAGTGCGTCAGTTAGCAGCCCAAGGCTATAAGGAAATTATGCTGTTAGGCCAAAATGTCAACGCATACGGTAAAGACTTTGAAGACATCGACTACCGTTTAGGTGACTTAATGGACGATCTTCGTAAAATCAATATTCCAAGAATTCGTTTCACGACAAGTCATCCAAGAGATTTTGACGATCATTTAATTGAAGTATTGGCGAAAGGCGGAAATTTGCTCGACCATATTCATTTGCCAGTTCAATCCGGCTCAAGCGACATTTTAAAAATTATGGCACGGAAGTATACCCGTGAATCCTATTTGGAACTTGTACGCAAAATTAAAGCTGCAATACCGAATGTTACGTTAACAACAGATATTATCGTTGGGTTCCCAAATGAGACAGAAGAACAATTTGAAGAAACGATGTCCCTATATAAGGAAGTCGGATTTGAAATGGCTTACACTTATATTTACTCTCCACGGGAAGGAACGCCTGCAGCAAAAATGGTCGATAATATTCCAATGGAAGTGAAAAAGGAAAGACTTCAACGACTCAACGCATTAGTAAATGAAATGTCAGCAGAAGCGATGAAACCATACAAAGGAAAAATCGTGAAAGTATTAGTCGAAGGCGAGAGTAAAAGAAATCCTGAAGTGTTATCTGGATACACTGAGAAAAACAAACTTGTTAATTTTAAAGCTCCGCGATCCGTTATCGGAGAAATAGTAGAGGTAAAAATAACAGAGGCCAAAACATGGTCACTCGACGGCGAATACATTGGCGTCGTAGAAGAGGATAAGGTGATGTCATAATGGAAAAACTATATACAAAAGATGAGATCATTGCTAAAGCGCGAGAAATTGCACATATGATCGCTAACACGGAGCAAGTTGAATTCTTTAAGCGTGCGGAAGCGCAAATCAACGAAAATCAAAAAATCCGTGAAAAAATTGCGAGCTTGAAATCATTGCAAACACAAGCGGTGAATTTCCAAGCATATGAAAAGGAAAGAGCACTTGCAATTATCGAAGGAAAAATAGAAAAAATCCAAGAGGAAATTGATGAAGTTCCAATTGTACAAGAATTCAAGCAATCTCAGGTAGAAGTAAATGATTTGTTGCAATTAGTTTCCACGACGATTGCAAACAGCGTAACAGATGAAATTATTGAATCGACTGGCGGCAACGTTCTTAAAGGCGAAACAGGATCTTACGTTGAAAATACGCAACGTAAATCTTTATCGTAATCATACTACAATATAAAAAGCTCAGAGGATCCCCCCTTCTGAGCTTTTTATGTTGCAAAATTGAAATCATAAATAGTGATATTTGAAACAATTAAATTCATTGCTGTTTTTTTTCACTTTCTGGGCTCTTGTTGCATAGGATAAATAGAAGTCAATGAAGGAGGAAAAAAACTGAAAAACTTACGACAAATTGTTACGAAGGCAGTCATCGCAAAAGGAAAAAAACGGACCGAGTCAACGGTATCCTTAAAGCCGCCGAATAAGCCTTCCAGCATATTGGGTTGCTGGGTCATCAACCATACCCATCAGGCAAAAAAGGTTGGCCGATACATTGAAGTGACCGGGAAGTTCGATGTCAATGTTTGGTATTCCCACCACGATCATTCTAAAACCTCCGTCTATTCGGAATCGGTACCTTACAAAGATCGGATCCGGCTTCATTATCGTGATGAACCGACATCTGGACACGAAGAAATCATTGTCAATGTCGCACAGCATCCAAACTGCACAGAAGCACTTATTTCCGATTGCGGGGAGAAGTTTGTCATTAAAGTAGAAAGGGAATTAATCGCAGAAGTAGTCGGTGAAACGAAAGTTTGCATTTCTGTACATCCACATCATTTTGAAGAGGAATGGCCACTACGAGATGAAAGCTCTTCACATAACCGAGATGAGGAGAAAGATGAGAAGCACCATCATCACGAACAAGGAAGAGACAAAGGATCAGGTCCGTTTTAAGCCGGGAGGAGCAACCGGCTTTTTCTTATCGGCAAAAATGAAATCCTACCATTTTTCACTTTTGGACAATGGAAGTAAAGAAAGATGGAAACAGTGGCGTAATCTGTCTAACCGATTCACTACTTTGATAGGAACGGTTTTGCTATAATAAGAGAAAATAATGAAATGCAGTGAGGTTGGAGCATGACTACATATACACCAATGATACAGCAATATTTGCAAGTAAAAGCCGAATATAAAGACGCCTTCCTTTTTTTCAGGTTAGGTGATTTTTATGAAATGTTTTTTACGGATGCTGTCGAAGCGGCAAATATTTTGGAAATAACATTGACAAGCAGGGACGGCGGTGGAGCGGAAAAAATTCCGATGTGCGGCGTTCCTTTTCATTCAGCTGAAGGATATATTGAAACACTCGTTCGCAAAGGACATAAAGTAGCAATTTGCGAACAGACAGAGGATCCGAAAGTAGCAAAAGGAATCGTTAAGCGAGAGGTTGTAAAAATAATTACACCCGGTACCATTACGGAAGGAAAGAGCATAGATACACGCACAAATCACTTCATCGGAGCGGTCGATCAAATTGAAGCTAATCGTTTCGCTTTATCGTATGTAGATTTATCGACAGGGGAAGGGAAAGTCGAAATCGTTACAGGAGACGAGAGGACGCTAATTAGTGAAGTCGAAGCCCTTTCGATGAGGGAATTAGTCGTGCGTGAGCGGCTTCATATTGTATTGAGCGACAGTATGAGCAAACGAAATATCGTCCTTTCTATCGAAGAAGGAGAAGGGGAGCAACTTTCCGCCGAGCTTACAGAACAGCTGCCCCCTTCCATACGAGAATCCTGTGAAATGCTAATCGCCTATTTGAAAAGGACACAAAAGTCTGCGTTAGATCATTTACAGCCATTTGAGTACATTCAAAAGTCAGGAAAACTGTCAATCGATGCTAACTCTATGAGAAATTTGGAATTGGTCCAATCGATTCGTACGGGAGGCAAGGAAGGAACACTTTACTGGTTGTTGGATGAAACGGTAACCGCAATGGGTGCAAGGAAAATGAAAAGCTATATTCATCAACCACTTTCGAATCAAAATGCAATTGAAGAAAGACTGAATATAGTAGAGGATTTAATTGATGATTATTTCTTAAGGGAAGAGCTAAAAGAAAATTTAAAAGAAGTGTACGATTTAGAGCGTCTGTCGGGTAGGATTTCTATGGGAAGCGCCAGTGGACGGGACCTATCGCAATTAAGAAATTCATTGCGAAAAGTGCCAGCAATCAAACAAGCCCTTCAGCAATCAAAGTCAAGAAACTTAACTCATTTTGCAAATAAGATTGATTGCTGCGAAACCGCACTTGATTTATTAGAGAAATCGATCGCGGAAATGCCTCCCCTTTCTGTGAAAGAAGGAGGAATTATTAAAGATGGTTTCGATGCCCAGTTAGATCAATATAGAGAAGCATCAAAGCATGGGAAAGAATGGCTTGCTGAATTGGAGCAAAATGAACGTCAAAGAACCGGTATTAAAAATTTGAAAATCGGCTATAACCGCATTTTTGGTTATTATATAGAGATAACGAAATCGAATATCCATTTAGCGGATTTGACACGTTATGAGCGCAAGCAGACATTGGCAAATGCAGAACGCTATATTACTCCGGAGCTGAAAGAGAAGGAAGATTTGATCTTGAATGCAGATGCAGCCGGCCAAGAATTGGAATATGCGTTATTCTGTTCAGTTCGGGATGAAATGAAAGCACATATCCGCACAGTGCAGCAGCTATCAAGTGTTCTTTCGGAATTGGATGTCCTTCTATCATTCGCTACAGTATCAGAAAAGTACCAGTTTGTCAGACCAAAATTCCATAAGGGACATGCACTTGAAATAAAAAATGGCAGACATCCTGTAGTGGAAAAAATGATGGATCATTCTTTGTACGTTCCGAATTCTTGTAGTTTGACCGAAGATGGGAATATGCTGTTAATTACCGGTCCAAATATGTCAGGTAAAAGTACATTCATGCGCCAAGTCGCATTAACGGTTATTATGGCCCAAATTGGATGCTTTGTTCCTTGTGAATCAGCATTGTTACCGATAACCGATCAAATTTTCACCCGCATCGGAGCTGCTGATGATTTAGCTTCAGGACAAAGTACTTTCATGATGGAAATGATGGAATCAAGATATGCAATCGCCAACGCAACGGCAAATAGTCTATTGCTGTTCGATGAAATCGGAAGAGGAACCTCGACATATGACGGAATGTCACTGGCACAAGCAATGATGGAATACATCCATGACGAAATCGGTGCGAATACATTATTCAGCACGCACTATCATGAACTGACCCATTTAGATACAGAGCTGAAAAAACTGACCAATGTCCATGTCGCCGCTATCGAACAAGATGGAAAAGTCGTGTTTTTACATAAAGTAATGGCAGGGGCGGCAGATAAAAGCTATGGAATCCACGTCGCTGAATTAGCCAACTTGCCGCAACCGATTATCGAGCGGGCAAAACGACTGCTCGTTACATTCGAAAGTAAAGAATTAGAAGTGATGTCAGACCACGGTGCCGAGCAATTATCATTTTTTGACGGACAAGAACAAATAGTAGAACCATCTGAAACGCAATTGGAAGTCATCAATGAAATCGAACAAATTGATTTAATGAATATGACTCCAATGCAAGCAATGCAAACCATTTATAACTGGAAAATGAAACTGAAAGATAAACAAGAAGTAAAATAATAATTCGGGGAAGGAGGTATTTCAATGGATGTCATTTCCGTAATGGACGATGCGCTATCCAATAAAATAGCGGCAGGAGAAGTAGTGGAAAGACCTGCTTCCATCGTAAAGGAGTTAATAGAGAATTCGATTGATGCGGAGAGCACATCGATCGAAATATCGCTGAAAGAAGCAGGACTAACCTCGATCAGAGTTACGGACAATGGAAAAGGAATGTCGAAAACAGACGCAACACGTGCCTTTGAACGCCATGCAACGAGCAAGCTATCAAATGAACATGATCTTTTCAGAATCCGCACGTTAGGTTTTCGCGGAGAAGCGTTAGCGAGTATCGCCTCCGTTTCAAAAGTGGAATTGTGGACGTCAGATGGAGAACACGAAGGGACGCGGGTCCAAATTGACGGAGGAGCGGTGACAAAGCAAGAACATGCCGCTTTTAGGAAAGGCACTGATATGACAATTTCACAGCTATTCTATAATACTCCTGCAAGGCTAAAATATATGAAAACGATTCAAACCGAATTAGGTCATTCGATAGATATCGTAAACCGATTGGCCCTTAGCCATCCGCATATCGCCTTTAAATTATCCCATCATGATCAAGTCATCTTGCAAACTGCCGGTACAGGCGATCAGCGTCGAGTACTATCGGATATATATGGAATGGCGGTTGCTCGTAAAATGGTCCCATTCCAAGGAGAGAATGCCGATTATGCAATAGATGGCTTCATTACATTGCCGGAAATGACAAGGGCATCCAAAAACTACATTACACTAATTGTGAATGGCAGATGGGTGAAAAGCTATGCTGTCAATCAAGCTGTGTTAGATGGCATGCATACGTATTTGCCAATCGGCAGATACCCCATATCCGTCATTAACGTAACGGCAGATCCTTTTTTAACAGATGTCAATGTTCACCCTGCAAAACAACATATTCGAATGAGTAAAGAGGGGGAGTTGCTGAATCTCATTAAAACGGCTGTCAACGAGGCGATTAAAAAAACGGTCATTATTCCTGATGCAATAAAGCGAGAACCTGCACCAAAAATAATGTCCGAGCAAAGAACGATATGGAACGAAATGAAACAAACAGCACCATCAAACACATTCAGAAGCGCAGCTCCAAAACCGCAGGAAAAGAATGAAGCACTAATCGTTCAAGCGGAAAAGAAATTGGATGAGCGTATGTACAACAATGTAGAACCGGTTATTCAAGAAGAACCGCAGCAAGTGCAGCCGGAATATGTATATGAAGAGAAAGAACCAATAGAAATTGTGCAGGAAGAAATTGAAGAAGAAGCAGCAAATGATTTTCCTTCTTTAGTTCCAGTCGGACAAGTCCATGGAACGTATATTATTGCACAAAATGAAGATGGTTTTTATATGATCGATCAACACGCTGCACAAGAGCGGATAAAATATGAATATTTCAGAGATAAATTGGGTAAAGCGGATGAGAGTGAACGTCAAATGCTAATGATGCCTCTTATTTTCCATTATGCAGGAAATGACAAAGCGATAATTGAAGAGAATATGGAAAAGTTGAATGATGTAGGAGTTTATTTGGAAGAGTTCGGCCCTTCTTCGTATACGGTGAAGGAGCATCCTGTTTGGTTCCCAAAAGGAGAAGAAACTGCAATTATTGAAGAATTGGTCGAGCAAGTGTTGGATGTAAAGAAAATCGATATTGGGAAACTCCGGGAAGAGACAGCAATTATGATGAGCTGCAAAAAGTCCATCAAAGCGAATCACTATTTAACGATTGCCGATATGGAAAGGCTGTTGTCGGATTTATCCAAAGCTGAAAACCCGTATACATGTCCACATGGCAGACCTGTACTCATTCATTTTTCAACATATGAAATTGAAAAGATGTTTAAACGCGTTATGTAAACGCAAAAGGATAGGGAGTGAAGATGGAGTGGGGAAATTTATTCTATCGATTGACCAAGGAACGACAAGCACAAGAGCAATCCTTTTTGATAAAGAAGGAAAAATGGTCCGAACTTCACAACGAGAATTTACTCAATTATTTCCGAAGCCTGGCTGGGTTGAACATAACGCCAATGAAATTTGGGGATCAGTACTGTCTGTTATTGCTTCCGTATTGACAGAAGGAGGCTACCAGCCTGAGGACATTGCAGGCATCGGCATTACTAATCAGCGAGAAACGACGGTCGTTTGGGATAAGCGTACAGGGCAGCCGGTCTATCACGCGATCGTTTGGCAGTCAAGGCAAACACAGCAAATCGTCGATGAATTGCGAGATGGCGGGCATGAAGAAACAATACGCAATAAAACAGGATTGCAACTTGATCCATACTTCTCAGCAACTAAATTAAAATGGATCCTCAGCCATGTGGAAGGCGCGAAAGAAAAAGCTGAAAAAGGCGATTTGCTTTTTGGAACGATCGACTCGTTTTTAATATGGAAATTATCGAATGGCAAAGTCCATGTAACGGATTATTCCAATGCTTCGAGGACAATGCTATTTAATATCCATGAGTTGAAATGGGATAAGGAGCTTTGTGATTTGCTGTCTATACCGATGGGCATGCTTCCCGAAGTCCGCATGTCATCCGAAGTTTATGCCCATACCGATCCGTCAGTATTTTTTGGTGCATCGGTTCCAATTGCTGGTGCGGCGGGGGATCAGCAATGCGCATTATTCGGCCAAGCATGTTTTCAAGAGGGTATGGCTAAAAATACTTATGGAACAGGCTGCTTCATGTTAATGAATACAGGGGAGCAACCTATTCAATCTGAAAATGGTTTATTGACAACGATAGCCTACGGTTTAAATGGGAAAGTAACTTACGCATTGGAAGGTAGTGTGTTCATCGCGGGCTCAGCAATTCAATGGTTACGAGATGGTATGCGAATGTTGCAGCATGCTAAAGACTCAGAAATGTATGCGGAACGCATTCCATCAACTGATGGTGTTTATGTCGTCCCAGCTTTTGTCGGTCTTGGAACCCCTTATTGGGATTCCGATACACGAGGAGCGGTTTTCGGATTGACCCGCGGTACGAAGAAAGAGCATTTCATTCGTGCGACATTAGAATCCTTGGCATACCAGTCGAAAGATGTATTAATGACGATGGAAAAGGATGCAGGAAAGAAAATTGAAGTGTTACGAGTTGATGGTGGCGCGGTTGCCAACTCCTTTCTTATGCAATTTCAAAGCGATCTATTGCAAATTGATGTGGAGCAATCCGCTTATTTGGAAACGACGGCTTTAGGAGCTGCCTATTTAGCTGGCCTTGCTACGAATTTCTATAGTTCGTTGGAAGAAATCCAAGCATTATGGTCCAAGGAAAAAACATACTCTCCTTCGATGGATTGCAGTGTAAGGGATGGACTTTATGCAGGTTGGAAAAAAGCAGTGGAAGCGGCGCGTGTCTTTAAAATGGATTAGAAGGAGGGCGTACAATGTTGTCATCAATTACAAGGCCAAAAGTAAAACAATTTATGCGCGACTACCAATTTGATCTATTGGTGATCGGTGGAGGAATTACCGGGGCAGGAATTGCACTGGATGCCGTTACGAGAGGGCTGTCCGTCGCTTTAATTGATATGCAAGATTTCGCAGCAGGCACTTCCAGCCGATCGACGAAATTAGTTCACGGAGGATTGCGGTACTTGAAGCAGTTCGAATTGAAAATTGTATCCGAAACCGGCAAGGAACGGGATATTGTTTATCATAACGCACTACATGTAACTGAACCTGAACGCATGCTGCTCCCTTTTCATAAAGGAGGCACTTTCGGAAAATTGACGACAGCTGCCGGGTTATTTGTTTACGATAAGTTGGCTGGTGTGAGAAAAGAAGAACGTCGTGAAATGTTGACTGCTGAGGAAACACTTGAAATGGAGCCGTTATTGAAAAGAGAAGGCTTATTAGGCGGCGGGCATTATGTGGAGTATAGAACAGATGACGCACGTTTAACAATTGAAACAATGAAGAAAGCCGTTCAAAAAGGGGCACTCTGTTTAAATTACGCGAAGATGGAGCAATTCAACTATTATAACGGCAAGGTTGTTGGTGCGCTTGTAAAGGATATGCTGAATGGCGAAATGTTTTCAATTGATGCGACAGTTGTCGTCAATGCTTCTGGCCCATGGGTAGATGAAGTACGGAAAAAAGACGAAATGTCCAACGACAAAACTTTGCGTTTGACGAAAGGTGTTCATATCGTTATTGATCGGATAAAATTCCCTTTGCGTCAAGCAGTCTATTTCGATGCGCCTGATGGTAGGATGATCTTCGCCATTCCAAGAGGGAAAAAGGCCTATATCGGAACAACTGACACTTTTTATGATGGCGATCCTGCACGGCCGGTTGCAACTTCCGAGGATATTGACTATTTGCTGGAAGCATTGCGTTATATGTTCCCTTCGACGATAGTGAAGAGAGAAGATGTAGAGTCGACATGGGCGGGAGTTAGGCCGCTAATCTATGAAGAAGGAAAAGATGCTTCCGAAATCTCAAGAAAAGATGAAATTTGGGAAGCGGATACAGGTCTTCTTACAATTGCCGGGGGGAAACTGACAGGCTATCGAAAAATGGCTGAGCATGTTGTTGACCGTATTGTCGATCGTTTTCCATCGCAATCATTTAACCCGTGTGTGACAGAGCAATTACGGTTATCGGGTGGAGAGTTTGACAATGAGGAACATTTCCAAAGTTTCTTGGATAGTAAAACGAATGAGGCCGGACTTTTTTCACTGTCGAAAGAGGAAGGTCGAAAGCTTTCATCTACTTATGGTACGAACGTTGATATTTTATTTAACTATGCACATGCCCTATCCGTGGAAAAATCTGATTTGCCACTTTCATGGAGAGCGGAAATTATGTATGGAATCCACTATGAAGCGGTTGTAACACCAGCAGACTACCTCATTCGCCGAAAAGGTGCATTATATTTTGAAATTGATCATGTAAAGCAATATAAAGAGGCTGTTATCAATTATATGGCAAATCTTCTTTCTTACTCTGAAGAAGAAAAGAAGCGCTATGCAACTGAATTGGATCTCCAAATCCAAATAGCAGAAGGGAAGGAATGAGCGGTCGATTGAATGAAGTCAATATACGAATGTCAGATGGCTGCACCATTCATGCTGTTTGGATGAAACCGAAAAAAGAGCTAATCGGACATGTGCATATTTTTCACGGTATGGCAGAACATATCGGCCGTTATGAGCCATTCATGGAATATTTATGCTCAAACGGTTATGCAGTTTCAGGACATGATCATAGAGGCCATGGACAAACCGCATTAAAAGCTGGAAATTTGGGGCATTTTGGCGATAACATAGGGTTTGATCGTATTGTAGAAGATGGAAATGAAATTATTGAGCATTTTAAAACAATCATCCCTGCAAACCGATTTATTTTATTCGGCCATAGTATGGGGTCATTCATTGCTCGCCGCTATGCACAATTATTCGGAGATAAGTTGGATATGCTTATTTGCTCGGGCACTGGAAATGATCCAAAATGGAGCCGTAAAGCAGGAAAAGCGCTAGCGATGTTGAGAAGGAAAATGAGTGGTGCAGACAAGCCTGATGTACTATTGAATTCGCTCGTCTTTGGCAATTATAGCAAGACTGTTAAAAATGCTGAAACACCATTTGATTGGCTATCAAGAGATAAGGCGTCCATCGGAAAATATATTGAAGACCCGCTTTGCGGCTTCGTGCCAACGACGCAATTTTTCATCAATCTATTTGAAGGAATTGGCACAATCCATATGATGAAAAATATAGAGTATATGCCAAAAGACTTGCCGATTCTTTTATTATCAGGAGAAGATGATCCTGTAGGAGGATTTGGCAAAGGGATATACAAAGTAGCGGATCAATATGATCAAGCAGGATTGAAGGATGTCACTGTCATGCTTTATGCTGGAGGGCGTCATGAAATGCTGCACGAAACGAATCGGCAAGAAGTTTTTGAGTTTACTAAGAAATGGATAGAGAGAAAATGACTACATCACCTTTCGTCATCGCCATAGTCGGTCCGACAGCATCTGGGAAAACGGCATTGAGCGTTGACTTGTCTAAGAGAATTGGCGGAGAAATCATTAATGGAGATGCTATGCAAGTCTATAAAGGACTGAATATCGGCACCGCTAAAATAACTGAAGAAGAAAAACAGGGGGTTCCACATTATCTTTTCGATATAAAAGAGGCGACAGAGGCTTTTTCGGTTGCGGAATATCAAGAGAATGTAAGGTCTGCAATCGATGCAATTCATGTGAAAGGCAAAATACCGATCATCGTCGGAGGAACAGGTTTATATATACAGTCTGTCCTCTATGATTTCCGGTTTACTGAACAAGCATCAGATGAAGAAGTTCGTTTGAATCTGGAACGTCAACTAATTGAGAATGGTCCAGAGGCGTTATATGAGAAATTGCAGGAGGCTGACCCGAAAAGCGCTGAAAAGATCCATCCGAATAATCATAGGCGTCTAATTAGGGCGTTGGAAATCATCGAAGTGACTGGAAAAACGAAAAATGCTCATGAGGATGGCAAAGGTCAGATACCAATCTATGAACACTTTATCGTAGGTCTTGATTTGGAGAGGGCACTTCTTTATGAAAGAATTGATCGCCGGGTCGATGCGATGATGGAAAAAGGTTTATTGGAGGAAGCGAAGGGTTTATGGGATGCCGGTGTCCGGAATGTGCAATCTGTCAAAGCAATTGGCTATAAGGAGCTTCATCAATATTTTGAAGGAACTTTAACAATTGATGAGGCAGTGGCGTTGATTAAAAAGAATACCCGCAATTATGCAAAAAGGCAAATGACCTATTTTCGAAATAAATTGGATGTGCATTGGTTTGATGCATTGACAGATCGTGAAATAATTATTAATGGAATTTTATCAATATTGAAGGATTTTGATCAGAACATCTCGAATAATAGATAAAGAGCAAAAGAATATAGAAGCTACAGGAGGATGGGGTGTATGGCACAAGGAAACATGCAAGAAGTTTTTTTGAATTCATTAAGAAAGAACAATACGTTTGTTACAGTTTTTTTATTGAATGGATTCCAATTGAAAGGGCTCATTAAGTCGTATGACAATTATACCGTCCTGTTAGAGTCGGATGGCAAGCAGCAATTGATTTATAAGCATGCGATTTCAACGTATGTACCAGCAAAACCTGTCACGTTGAAGGACGAGGCGTAATGAGGAAAGGCCGCATTCAAGTCTTTTATGAGACTTGATACGGCCTTTATTATTTTGGCCCTTGTGGTAATCGCCAATGGAAACGATAGGAAAGCATTCGTAACATTGTTGTTACGATCAATAATATATATAAGGCGATATCTATCTTATGTAAACCGAGACCGACGAGAAGCCCGGCCACTGCAGCCCATACTGCATAAATATCCTTTTGGAAAATTAGCGGTTTTCTACCAGCTAACACATCTCTAACGACACCGCCGCCAGCACCTGTCAATACTGCTGCAACCATAATAGCAAACAATGATTTTTCATATTTGACTGCTAACATTGCACCTTGAATTGCAAATGCTGCAAGCCCAACAGCGTCAAAATATGTCCCCCATCTGTTCCAATGAGTTAATAGCATTTTCGAAAAAAAGAAAATGATAAGGATTGAAATGGTCGCCACAATAAATAGGAAATTTTGATCCCATAGTACAGAGACGGGGGCGCCAATTAAGACATTCCGTATTGCACCGCCGCCAAACGCTGTCACCATCCCTAAAATATATACGCCAAATAAATCATATTGTTCTTCAAGTGCTATGAGGGCGCCCGATATTGCAAAGGCTGCTGTTCCGATGAAACTAAAAACTTCCCAAGCCAAACAACTGCCTCCTTTCTGAGAGCATCTATTATTGTAGCAAATGAATGGCGAATACGTTAGTCTCTTCTTTGTTTTGTGAGCTTCAAACGCCATTTATTATGATAAGATAATAGGGTGACTATAAAAAGAAAGAGGAATTACGGATGAAACTATTTCAATATAGCGAGCAACTGACATTACGGGCTTCGGAAGTAGAAGAAAAAATTGCTCCCTATTTTAAGCGTATCGAAGAGATTGCATTTTATAATCAGAGAAAGGTATTATCCGCTTTCCGGAAAAATAAGGTGAGTGATTTTCATCTCACAGGATCAACAGGATATGGGTATGATGATAGCGGTAGGGATGTCTTAGAACAAGTATATGCTGACGTGTTCGGAGCGGAAGCATGTTTAGTTAGGAACCAAATTATTTCAGGGACGCATGCCATTTCGTTAAGTCTTTTTGGGTTATTGCGTCCAGGAGATGAGCTGCTATATATTACAGGTAAGCCATACGACACTTTAGAAGCGATCGTTACAGGAAACGGTGAGGATACAGGATCATTGCATGATTATGGCATTACGTATAAACATATTGATTTGAAGGAGGATGGTTCTGTCAATTTTGAAGAAGTTTCAAAACATGTGAATCAACGTACTAAAATGATCGGCATTCAACGATCGAAAGGGTACTCGGATCGACCTTCTTTCCATGTGGAAGAAATTGAGGAAATGGTAAGGTTCATTAAAGAGATCAATGAGGATCTAATCGTTTTTGTGGACAATTGCTATGGTGAATTTGTGGAAACAAAAGAGCCGATAGAAGTAGGTGCTGATATTATGGCCGGATCTCTTATTAAGAATCCTGGCGGCGGGTTAGTACGTACGGGAGGTTATATCGCAGGGCGTTCGGATTTGATTCAGAAGTGTGCATATCGATTGACATCTCCGGGAATTGGTTCGGAAGCGGGGGCTTCATTGGATACGCTTCTTGAAATGTATCAAGGGTTTTTCTTAGCTCCTCATGTCGTAAGTCAGTCGGTGAAAGGTGCAGTATTTACAGCTGCTTTACTGGAAAGCTATGGCTTCAATACGACACCGCACTATGCAGATCTCCGCACCGATTTGATTCAATCTGTCAATTTCAGCAATGCTGAACAGATGATAGCGTTTTGCCAGACGATTCAAGAAAACTCTCCGATCAATGCGCATTATGCACCTGAACCATCCTATATGCCTGGCTATTCCGATGATGTAATCATGGCTGCTGGAACATTCATACAAGGATCGAGTATCGAATTGACAGCAGACGGACCGATCCGACCACCTTATACTGCATATGTGCAAGGCGGTTTGACATATGAACACGTAAAAGCGGCAGTTATGTCTTCTATGGAACAACTATTGAAATCTCAAATGGTGAAATAATATTATTAATTATTAAAGCTTTAACTCGCGTTAAAAAGAGAAACACTCAACTACGAGGTTTCTCTTTTTTTAAAGCGCCCTTATTTGATTACTTTGTACCGGAGTTCAGCAAATTGATTGAATCTCCGCATTCCTTTTAAAGAGAGATTTAATTGTTGATTTCCTTCTCTGAATAGGGGAATTCCTTTGCCAAGTATCGTTGGGGCAACTGTTATAATCATTTCATCAACTAACATTTCCTCTATAAAGGAAAGCAACAATTCTCCGCCACCAACAATCCAAATGTTTTTTCCCTCTTGGCTTTTTAGTTTGTTGACAAAACGATTTATATTACCATTTACAAATTTTACATCTTCCGTATTTTCTATTATAGATCTTGAAAATACGTAGCATTCTTTGTTCTTATATGGAAACTCCCCTGGATTTTCCTTTATTATCCAATCATATGTTCTTTTCCCCATTAAAATGGTATCCACAGTGTCGTAAAATTCTGAAATTCCATTATCACCTTCACCTTCGACATTAAAAAGCCACTCTAGAGACTCATCCTCAGTAGCAATATATCCATCCAAACTTGAAGCAATAAATAATACAACATTTCGATTTTTACTCATTAAATTCTCCTTTACTCTTTTTTTAGAATGTTCTCTTAGGCTTTGATTGATAAATAAGAACTTTAAAAGGTTTTCAGACAAGATTCGAATATTTTTCTTGAAAAATTCTAAACAAAAGGGAGTGTCACGAAATCGTGTGTCACTCCCTTTAGATGTATGGATAAGTTCAGTTGAAAGCAGCTAGACATTAATGAATATGTCGGTATACGCCAACAACTTTTCCTAAGATGGAAACGTTGTCTACGATAATTGGTTCCATAGATTCGTTTTCAGGTTGCAATCTAAAATAGTTTTTTTCTTTAAAGAATCGCTTTACTGTCGCTTCATCCTCTTCAGTCATTGCAACGACAATCTCCCCATTATTGGCAGTATGTTGTTGTTTGACGATGACGTAATCTCCGTTCAAAATACCTGCATCAATCATACTTTCTCCCATTATTTCAAGCATGAAAAGGTGGTCATCAGAAGTTCCGTAAGTTTCTGGTAGCGGGAAATACTCTTCGATATTTTCAATTGCAGTGATTGGAAGGCCGGCGGTTACTTTCCCTACAAGCGGAACGTGCAGAACTCCCGCTTTGAGTGCATCATGACCTTCAGGGTCTAACACTTCTATTGCTCTTGGTTTTGTAGGGTCTCTACGAATATACCCTTTACTTTCCAAGCGAGCTAAATGTCCATGGACTGTAGAGCTTGAAGCTAGTCCTACTGCTTCTCCTATTTCACGGACGGACGGGGGATACCCTTTTTGCCTTACTTCTTCTTTTATGAATGTCAATATATCTTGTTGTCTTTTCGATATTTTTTTCATCTTTCTCACCCCTCGATTAAAAGTTGTCTTAGGAAGTTTGTGGTTTCTTAACCACATTCGTGATTATTCCTTAAAAAGAGTATAACAGGTGTTCGAGTGGTTTGCAAACAGAGGTTCGAGAAAAACTGTTGACTTATAGGAATGCCTGTTCTATAATGGGAACAAATATTCCGAACAGACATTCTTGGAGGGGTTTTTATGAAGTTCATACAAAAATACGGATACATATTGTTCATGATGTTGCTCTGCTCTACATTTACTCTCTTTTGGGTTATGAAGCATTCACAACCGAATGACTTCGTAGAAATTACAATTTCCGAAGGGGATACGTTATGGGGGCTTGCCGAACATTTTTCCGAACATGAAGAGCCTCGTCAATGGATACGAAAAGTAATAGACATGAACGATTTAAGTTCAACAACGATTAAATCAGGAGAAACGCTCAAGCTGCCAGTCTATGCAAATTACGATGCCAATGCTATAGTATTGGCGGGTGAGGAACGATGAAAAATTGTGTCATTTACTGTAGAGTCAGTACAGAAAAAAACACGCAGGAACCTTCGTTAAGAAGGCAGGAAGAAGAGCTTATAGCGCTTGCTCAGAAGTTAGGGTATCATCATTTGAAAACATTTTCTGACAAGCATAGCGGTTATGATATTGAGCGAGAAGGATTACTTGATCTGCTCGATTACATCAAAACTGAAAATATTGACGCAGTTTTAATACAAGATGAAACAAGATTAGGTAGAGGGAACGCGAGAGTGGCCATTTTGCATTTGCTATCGAAAACGAACATATCGATTATTACCAATCATGATAGCGGCAATATTGCTTTAAACGAAATGGATACAATGCTGTTGGAAATATTGGCGATCGTTGAGGAATATCAGCGTAAACTGCATAACGCGAAAATTAGAAGAGGAATGAAACGGGCAGTGCGCGAAGGCTATAGACCTGAAAACAATTTAAAAAACAAAGGTAATATGGATGGAAGAGAAAGAATAGAAGTGCCAATCGAAGAAATTGTTTCATTGCGTAAAAAAGGGCTCACATATGAAGAAATTACAAGCGTTTTAAAAGGTTTAGGTCATCATATAAGTAAAGCGACTGTACATAGACGTTATAAAGAATATGAAATGGAGCAGGAAGGCTGAATGGTTGCACTTCCTGCTCTTTTTGTATACCTTCTATAGTAGAGTTTCAGTGTAAAAGCGTTTTTCCATCAGATAGTGCTCTTGGAAGTAAGCAATGTGTTATATACAGAACTCTTCGCATTCTACAATTGAATGCAATTGTTGTGCAATTTTTGTTCTAAAAATGAAGTTTTATTACAATTGGAGGAATACTATGCTATCGCAAGATAAAATCAACCGTATCAATGAGCTTTCCAAAAAGTCTAAAACGATAGGATTGTCAATCGAAGAAGCAAAAGAGCAAACAAAATTACGAAAAGAATATTTGGAATCATTCCGTTCCTCTATGAGAAATACAATTGAGAATGTTAAAGTGCTTGACCCACAAGGAAATGATGTTACACCTCAAAAAGTTAAAGAGGCAAAGAATAAAAAATATTTGAATTGATTGAGCGGGACATTTATGATATCCGAGATGCGGATTGTAATTCTTGTCTATATTGACTACACTATTATAGGATACGATTTATTCACTATTAGAGAAAGTTACGGGAAAGGATGTTCAGAATGACGGAACAAATTGAACAGTTAGCGATTAATACGATTCGAACATTATCGATCGATGCAATTGAAAAAGCAAATTCAGGTCACCCTGGATTGCCGATGGGTGCAGCTCCGATGGCGTATACGCTGTGGACAAAACATATGCACCATAACCCATCCAACCCGAAATGGTTCAATCGGGACAGATTTGTTCTTTCTGCTGGACATGGATCCATGTTGCTATACAGCTTGCTTCACTTGAGCGGCTATGACCTGCCAATGGAAGAAATCAAGAACTTCAGACAATGGGGTTCTAAAACACCCGGACATCCGGAGTATGGCTATACGGTCGGCGTTGAAGCAACAACTGGCCCATTAGGACAAGGAATTGGCATGGCTGTAGGAATGGCTATGGCAGAAAAACATTTGTCTGCAACATACAATCGTCCGGATTTCCCTGTGATCGACCATTACACTTATGCGCTTTGTGGAGACGGCGATTTAATGGAAGGCGTAGCAGCCGAAGCAATTTCTTTAGCTGGCCATCTACAGTTGAATAAGTTGATCGTCCTATATGACAGCAATGATATTTCTCTTGATGGCGATTTGAATATGGCTTTCACAGAAAATATTCAAAAACGTTTTGAGTCTTACGGCTGGAATTATATTCGCGTAGAAGATGGAAATAATGTTGGCCAAATTTCGAAAGCAATCGATGAAGCCAAAACTAATGAAGGCGGCCCAACGATTATCGAAGTGAAAACTGTCATCGGCTATGGATCTCCGAACAGATCCGGCAAAGCGGATGCTCACGGTATGCCGCTTGGCGAAGATGAAATGAAATTGACGAAAGAATATTACAAATGGACTTTCGAAGAGGATTTCCACGTGCCGGAAGACGTATACAGCACGTTCAAGAAATCGATTGAGGAGTTAGGTGTCAAATCGGAGAAGGAATGGAATGACCTATTTGACCGATACGCAGAAGCGCATCCTGAACTATTTTCACAGCTCAATGCAGCCATCAATAACGAACTTACTGAAAACTTGTCAAATCTGCCGACGTATGAAGCTGGTGCATCGATTGCTACGCGCTCCGCTTCAGGAGATGCAATCAATGCGATCGCCAAAACGGTTCCATCGCTTTTTGGAGGAAGTGCTGACTTAGCGGGCTCAAACAAAACGACAATTAAAGGTGCTGGAGATTTCCTTCCAGGTAACCCTGAAGGCCGCAATATATGGTTCGGTGTTCGTGAATTTGCAATGGGGACAGCGTTGAACGGTATGGCACTCCACGGTGGATTGAATGTTTTCGGCGGTACGTTCTTCGTGTTCAGCGATTACGTCCGACCTGCAATCAGACTATCTGCTTTGATGGAACTTCCAGTGACGTATGTATTTACGCATGATAGCATTGCTGTTGGCGAAGATGGACCGACTCACGAGCCAATTGAGCATTTATCTTCATTGCGTGCAATGCCTATGTTGACAGTCATAAGACCAGCGGATGGCAATGAGACATCTGCCGCTTGGGAAATTGCTGTTCAATCGAAAGATAGGCCGACTGTATTGGTGCTTTCACGCCAAAACTTACAAGTCTTGCCGACAACAGGCGAATTAGCTAAAGAGGGAGTTCGTAAAGGCGCCTATACTGTTTCTCCAGCTAAAGGTGAAGTTGCTGAGGCGATTTTAATCGCGACAGGTTCAGAAGTGAATTTAGCCGTTGATGCACAAAAGCAACTTCTATCGGAAGGAATAGACGTTGCAGTCGTCTCTATGCCATCTTGGGACTTATTCGATAAACAAGATGACCAGTACAAAGAGTCCGTATTACCGAAAGCGGTGAAAAAACGTCTATCCATTGAAATGGGTTCAACGCTAGGATGGCATAAATATATCGGTGATGAAGGAGAGGCAATGGGCATCGACCAATTTGGTGCAAGTGCCCCTGGAGCGAAAGTGATTGCCGAGTATGGCTTTACTGTAGACAATGTAATGAATAAAGTAAAAACAATGTTAAATAAATGATTGTGAGGCCACTTTGGAAAAAAACAATTTCCAAAGTGGTTTTTTGGTTCATGAAAAAATCTTTTTCAATTTATGAGTTATAGGGAGTTGCTTATGCTTATAAATTTGTTTTTTTGCGGTAGTTTTTGGGCATATGCGGTTCTATTGTCTTTTATGAGCTCATCAATAAAAGATACTTCAATGTTTCCACCATTCCGACAATAAAAGTGTCTATCTTTTTCGTAATATGACAATATTTTTATTACATTTAGGGTAGACTAATAGAAAAGGAGGTGACGATCATGCGATCATATGGGATTTACAAAGTGAAAAAACGGTACCAATCATTCATTCTCGGTAGAGAGGGACTATTATATGATTTATTGAAAGATGATGCCCATGAGCGGCCTTTACAAGAAGTGCAATTTTTATGTGATGAAATTGAAGAAGCTGCAATTGACCAAGCCATTTTGAAAAACTTAGGAAAGAGTTTTACAACTGTGGAAAGCGATGAAGGAGAATACCGCTTATCCCATCCTATGAAAGGTTCGATCCACATCTCTATTTCTCCATATTCACTGTTAGCATATTGTGACGGTTCACGCATGTTAGACCTCGATCTCTTCGTCGCCTTATCCGGGTCTGATGATCGTTTCTTTGCAGTCATGGATGAACAAGGAGAGTGGGGATGGTTGAAACCGGTGAAGCAAGATTATCATTTAATGACCGAAAGGACTATTGTATTTTAATGGTATGAAGAGACCCAGGAAAGGAAAAGGGGTCTCTTTATTTTTAATACCGAATCAGTTCATATTGAATCAATTGGTTTGCTTGTCCCATATAAATTTCATTGCCAATTTTGCTGCGCTCGATAAATCCAGTTTTCTCTAACATTTTTCGCGAACGTACATTCCCCTCATGTGTTTCGGCTGTAAAAATATCAATTCCAAGTGTATTTGCCGCATAGTCAATCACTCGCAATAATGAAGCAGATCCGATTCCATTTCCCCATAAGGAACGATTCCCAATTGCGATGCCGATTTCAGCGGAATTTCCCTTAATGCATGCTAAATCTGCATAACCGATTAACTTGCCTTCAAACTCTATCCCAAGTCTTATAAAATTATGAGCTTTATTGTTTACACATTTTTGCCACCATTGATAAAGCTCATCTCTGTCCCTATTTTTCTCCCAGCCGTTTGCCATGCAAAAACCATCATCTTTAGACCATTTAAGGACGTCATCGAAATCATTTATCTGTAAAGGTCTAAGGCTAATTTCCATCTCCATATTGTAGTCCCCCTTAAAAATCAATAAATAATTCTACTTTTCTTATTATAGTATAAGAAATACAGCTAAAACGTCAGCAGATCAAAAAATTAAAATACCCAGACATTGCTATATGGCGCCGCTTTGTTGTATAATCCAACATGGTAGAGTAATCTCGAATAACGGTAGTGAAGGAGGTATAACGGATGAGCACGATTTGGGTAATCCTCATTGCCGTCGTCGCGTTAATCGCTGGTGTGGCCCTTGGATTTTTCATCGCACGTCAATATATGATGAAATATTTGAAGGAAAACCCACCGATCAATGAACAAATGTTACGTATGATGATGATGCAAATGGGACAAAAACCTTCACAAAAGAAGATTAACCAAATGATGGCGCAAATGAACAAAGTAAGTGAGAATGCAGGTAAGAAAAAATAATTGGACAAGGCAATAATATTGAGATAACGCAGTTTGTAAGTGTTTCAACAAATGCTTGCTAATTGTTCTAATCAATAATTGCCTGTCACAATGTTGTACCGGGTAATCATTCTTCACGAAAATTACATGTTGTGCTTAATCTTTCTTAATCAATTACAAACGAACCACTTTTTCTGGTGAAAGATAAACCGGAGAGGTGGTTTTTTTGATGGAACTATAAGATGTTTTTAAAAAATAATTCTTTCACTTACTATTTGTAGTTTGAGCGCTATGGAAATAATAGGCTAGTCGATACGAGCAACACATAGAAACGATGAATAGTCCATAATGAAACACGCCTAAAAGCTGTACAGTAGGCTAGAAATGATAAATGGTTATAGAAAGGTGGTACAGGTAACAATGTGGGATTTTTTCGAGCGTATCATGATAAACAAGTAGTTTTAAAGAGGAACAGAGATCTTATTGATTAGATGCTAAAACAATGTTTATCGTTTATAATTGAGCGATTAAAAAATTTTAGATTTTTTATCATATGGAGAAATTCAACAAAACCAATTTATAAAGGTTCTTGAGATTTGAGTTT
The DNA here is from genome assembly GCF_042679045.1 of Sporosarcina contaminans. Classification (NCBI taxonomy): domain Bacteria; kingdom Bacillati; phylum Bacillota; class Bacilli; order Caryophanales; family Caryophanaceae; genus Sporosarcina; species Sporosarcina contaminans. Next base: position 219,852 of record NZ_JBHTLT010000016.1, read on the forward strand.
CTTCTATCCACGATAGAATTCTCCCTATTTATGTGATTTGATTAAATGAATAGGAGTGGCAACTGAATTACCGCCGCAATGGATTGAAAGCGTTGAAACCGAAAGAGCGCGGGGATCGTGGTAGTTCCAGAAGGCTTTCGAAATTAATTATGTGTAAAAAGTTAGAATATAGCTGATTATGTAGTTTAATATTGTTCATGCTGTAATATTCCCATTTTACTGGCCACTTTTCTATTTCGGGAAAGTGTTTTTTTAAAATGAAAAATCCTTGCCCCGTGACAAGGCAAGGAGGTTATTAAGAGGAAAATCCGAATTCATGTAAAAAATGCCGCACTTCATATTCGTATTCCTCTGGATTTTCGTTAAAAGATTTTGCATGCGCGCCTTTTTCAAACAGCTTTAACATCTTATTTCCTTCTTTTAACGCAAATAATTCCTTCGTCATTTGTGGTAAAATAAAATCATCTTCCATACTATGGATGAACAACATCGGTTTTTCGATATGCTGTATAACTTCACGCGGCGAAACTAACGATGTAGTATAGCCATCCCGAATTTTCAAGAAAAAGTTAGCGGCACGCAATGTCATGGAAGTCCTTAATGGAGTATTCGTCCGTAAAATATGGAGAATTTGCTCGGAGAAATCAGAGAACGGGCAATCGACAATATAGAAATTTGCTTCATCCTCATAAGTACCAGCGTAAAGAATTGTCGTTGCTGCGCCCATCGATTCCCCGTGGACGCCTAAAAGAGCCCTTTTCCCAATTCTGTTACGAACGGCAGATACGACTGCTTGTAAATCAGCTTTTTCATAAAATCCGAAGCTTGTCGTTTCTCCACCAGAATCGCCATGCCTTCGATGATCATATATGACCGAATTAAAACCTAATCGTTCAAAAAGACGAGCGTATTTAATTGAATTGATTTTATTTTCCGTTACGCCATGGCAAATAATGACCGTCCGAGTCGTTTCAAGCGGTTGTAAAAAAACAGCACGCAGTGGATAGCCATTAGGTGAATGCACCCAAAAATCTTCTTTTTTCACCGTCTCATACCAATGCTCATCAAAACGTTTTGCAATAATTTCTCTGCGCAATATTAGATCCTTATCTTTCAGCTTCATGAACATAAGACGATTCGCAGCATAATAACCTAAAATGGTAAGGACGGCTGTATAAATGCTTCCTATAATTCCGGTTATGTAAAGGAAGCGCCGTTTCAATTCCGTCTCACTCCTTTGTCAGACTTCTTTTGTTTTATATAATCTGTACATACCTGTTTCAATTGGTCTCGAAACATGCGGCTCAATGATTTCAACAGCTTCACAAATTTTGTTAACGTCGATTCCGGTATGAATGCCGAGTGTATTTAACATATGGACAACATCTTCAGTAGCGACGTTGCCTGTTGCTCCTTTTGCAAAAGGACAGCCTCCAAGTCCACCGGCAGATGAGTCGAAACGGTCGATGCCAGCTTGCAATGCTGCAAAAATGTTGGCGATCGCCATTTTGCGCGTATCATGAAAATGCGCTGCGATCAGCACGTCTGGAAATGTTACTTTTAATAGCTTAAACAGCTCATAACTTTCTACTGGATTTGCCATTCCAATCGTATCTGCAACACTTAGTTCATCTACCCCCATTGATACGAAACGTCTGCATAATTCTATGACATCTTCTTTTTCAATTTTCCCCTCATAAGGGCAATAAAATGCAGTTGAAATGCATGCGCGTACAAAAATGCCTTCCGCTTTCAATATTGCGATGACTGGCTGAAGAGCATCCATTGCTTCATCTGTCGTTCGATTAATATTTTGTTTGTTAAACGAATTGCTTACCCCAACAAAAACTGCAATACTTTTAGCACCGGCCTCTAATGCCCGTTCTGCCCCTTTTTCATTTGGGGATAGGACAAACTGCCTTCCGATTTTCTTTGTCTGCTCTACAATTTCTTTCGCATCTCCCATTTGTGGTACCCATTTTGGCGAAACAAAGGAAGTGAGCTCCATTTCTTGTACACCCGCATTTTGCAATGCTTGGATAAATGCTAATTTGTTTTTCGTATCAACAATATTTTTTTCGTTTTGCAAGCCATCTCTTGGACCTACCTCGATAATTGTTGTTTTCTTTGGTAAAATGAACATATCCATCCCTCCTATACTTATTGTACTGAAGGGATGTACAAAAGGGCAATGTTCACGTAATAGAATGATAGGGGGAAATGCTATATGTCAAGTGAAGTAGTCATTGTAAGCGCTGTCCGTACAGCAATCGGATCGTTTTTAGGTTCTTTGAAAGATGTTTCTGCACCCGATTTAGGTGCAATTGTCATCAAAGAAGCGCTAAATCGCGCAGGAATCTTACCAAAAGACGTTGATGAAGTCATTATGGGGAATGTATTGCAGGCTGGATTAGGACAAAACCCTGCACGCCAAGCTGCGATTAAAGCTAAGTTGCCTGAAAACGTTCCTTCCATGACAATTAATAAAGTTTGTGGCTCCGGATTGAAAGCTGTCCATTTAGCGCGGCAAGCGATTGTTGCAGGAGATGCTGACATCGTTGTTGCCGGTGGCATGGAAAATATGAGCCAAGCTCCTTATTTATTGAAAAATGGCCGAGACGGGTTTAAAATGGGGGATCAAAAATTAATTGATAGCATGATTTCTGATGGATTATGGTGTGCTTTTAATGATTATCATATGGGAATTACTGCGGAAAATCTATGCGATCGCTATTCGATCACACGGGAAGAACAAGATGAATTTGCACAGCAATCACAAGTAAAAGCAGCAAAAGCGATAGAAAATGGGAAGTTTAAGGAAGAAATAGTCCCTGTAGAAATTCCTCAGCGAAAAGGCGATCCAGTCGTTTTTGCTCAAGATGAATACGTAAAGGCGTCTACGACAACCGAAAAGTTAGGTAAATTAAGACCTGCTTTCAAAAAAGAAGGTTCCGTTACAGCCGGCAATGCATCGGGAATAAATGACGGTGCTGCAGCGTTCGTCATTATGTCCAAAGAAAAAGCAGAAGAATTAGGTGTTCAGCCGTTAGCAACAATACTTGCAAATGCCAATGCTGGCGTAGATCCTTCTGTAATGGGAATCGGACCGGTGCAAGCTGTGAAAAATGCATTGCAAAAAGCGGATATGTCCTTGTCTGAAATCGATTTAATTGAAGCAAACGAAGCTTTTGCAGCACAATCGATTGCGGTTGATCGGGAGTTACATTTTGACAAGGATAAATTGAATGTGAATGGAGGAGCGATTGCTTTAGGGCATCCAATCGGAGCAAGCGGGGCGAGAATTTTAGTTACTTTGCTTCATGAAATGAAGCGACGACAAGCTAAATCTGGACTTGCAACACTTTGCATTGGCGGGGGACAAGGAGTCGCTACGATCGTTCAATTGCCTTAAAAGAAAGAAGGAGAATGAATGGCTAAGAAAAAACGTACTTCACAACCGTCATCATCAAAAGCAGATCAAGAGCAACTAACAATAGCTGATACACTTGGTGATGATATTTTACTACAGTTAAAGGAAGCGAAAAAGCAACTGACGGATAAGGAACAATCCGAGTTAGAAGCTGAGCGTGAGAGAAAGCGGAAAGAGCGGATTGAACGTGAAAAAAATAAAAGCTTTGCAGAATTGTTAGATGAATATGGAGACAAAGGCTCAAAATATTAATAGTAGGGCAGTCCAGAAAGTCAATGAAATGATTTTCTGTGACAGCCCTTTTCTATTTCGTAAAATTCTTATCTAGTTCCAGACCTACGCATGATTTGTTTAAAGCAGTAGTAGGCGGGAAAAGGAATGGTGGAGGTGTTTCAAATGGATAAAAAATTTGCAGAATGTTTACAGGCATGTTTAGATTGCATGAAAGCATGCAATTTTTGCTACGATGCTTGCTTAAAAGAAGAGCATGTGAAAATGATGGCAGAATGTATACGGCTCGATAGAGAATGTGCAGACATCTGTGCGTTTGCTGCACAAGCGATGACGAGGAACAGTCCATTCATTCATCAAATCTTAACCCTTTGTGCTGAAGTTTGCGAGAAATGCGCAGATGAATGTGCGAAGCATGATCATGAGCATTGTCAGCGGTGTGCAGAAGCATGCCGAAAGTGTGCAGAAGCATGCAAAGCCTATATAGAAGAATGAGCAACGCGAGCAAAAATCGGTGTTGGGAGTAGTCGAAGTGTTAGGACGGGAATATGATAATAGGAAGGTTACTGAAGAAGCTGAAAAACGGCTCAAGCCGTATGAGATCGGAAAGTAACCTAATTTAAAGTTCTTTATTTGTAAACGAACTATAAAATCATTTATTTCGTATGGAGTAGCTTTGTTAAAGGGCATTGAACTGTATTTTGAACACATATGTCACAAAAAAGAATAAAAAATCATTAATAGCACACTCTAAACTTGAAAAAAATAGAGGAGTGAATAATGATGAATAAAATGTTGAAATTTCCGATCATCTTTCTGATCGTGTTTGCACTATCAGGTTGTGGTACTAAAAATAATGACACGAATGACCAAAATGCCAATACTACAAATTCAACGAATGAGCAGGGGGCGGACGGTCAAAACGATATGAATGGCAATAACGATAACAACGATAACAATAGCAATAACAACAATAACACGAACAATGATATGAATAATGATTTGAATAATGAAACGAAAGTCGAAGTTGCAGATGACGCAGCTGAAAAAGTAGCTGCGATGGATGAAGTTGAAAGTGCGAATGTTCTTGTGACAAATCAAAATGCATATGTTGGTGTCATGTTAAAAGAAGGAACTGAAGAAACAGACGAATTGGAAAACAAAATTGCCGATGAAGTCCGGAATGCACATGAAGAATTTAAAAATGTATATGTGTCTTTTAACCCGGATTTTGCTGAACGATTCACTACTTATGGTGAACAAATTCGTGCAGGAGAACCAGTTGAAGGATTTATCGAAGAATTTAATGAAACGATTCAACGTGTCTTTCCTAATGCAAAATAATGTTTTCCATGCCATTTCATAATGAATGGCAGTTTATAGAATAGAGATGAAAAGGCTACCTTTTGACGAGTCAATCGGGAAGCCTTTTCCGCTTTTTGGTAGCAAAATCGAAATATACATAAAAATTGTGACAAATTTATGACATTTACATAACAAATTTGTTTTCATACAAACTTCGACATTCTTTTCGTGAAGATTCGGATATGATAGGCAATGGTGTGATTTTAAGAATATATGGAGGCGTAGTTGTGAAAAAATTGTTGGAAAAGCATTTGCTGTCGGTTAGGATCAATGTAAAAAGGACTGAGATGGTAAAAAAAGCGAAAAGTTTTGGGTTTACACATCCTACCGTCGTTTCCTGCAGCCAAGAATTAGATCTACTGTTAAACCGCTACCAAGATATAGCATGAAGAACATATCAAAAAAGATCGAGGCTGTCCAATAAGTCCCTAAAATAGAACAGGTGG
>NZ_JBHTLT010000017.1:0-1910 GCF_042679045.1 Sporosarcina contaminans
TAGCCGAAAGCCCAGCCACTCCTGAGTGGATCCTGAGTACGGCGGAACACGTGAAATTCCGTCGGAATCCGGGAGGACCATCTCCCAAGGCTAAATACTCCCTAGTGACCGATAGTGAACCAGTACCGTGAGGGAAAGGTGAAAAGCACCCCGGAAGGGGAGTGAAAGAGAACCTGAAACCGTGTGCCTACAAGTTGTCAGAGCCCGTTAATGGGTGATGGCGTGCCTTTTGTAGAATGAACCGGCGAGTTACGATTCCATGCAAGGTTAAGCAGCGAATGCGGAGCCGCAGCGAAAGCGAGTCTGAATAGGGCGAATGAGTATGGGGTCGTAGACCCGAAACCAGGTGATCTACCCATGTCCAGGGTGAAGGTAAGGTAACACTTACTGGAGGCCCGAACCCACGTACGTTGAAAAGTGCGGGGATGAGGTGTGGGTAGCGGTGAAATTCCAATCGAACCTGGAGATAGCTGGTTCTCTCCGAAATAGCTTTAGGGCTAGCCTCAAACGAAAGAATCTCGGAGGTAGAGCACTGTTTGGACTAGGGGCCCATCCCGGGTTACCGAATTCAGACAAACTCCGAATGCCGATGATTTATGTTTGGGAGTCAGACTGCGGGTGATAAGATCCGTAGTCGAGAGGGAAACAGCCCAGACCGCCAGTTAAGGTCCCCAAGTATCCGTTAAGTGGAAAAGGATGTGGCGCTGCCCAGACAACCAGGATGTTGGCTTAGAAGCAGCCATCATTTAAAGAGTGCGTAATAGCTCACTGGTCGAGTGGCGCTGCGCCGAAAATGTACCGGGGCTAAACGGATCACCGAAACTGCGGATTGACACCATTGGTGTCAGTGGTAGGAGAGCGTTCCAAGGGCGTTGAAGCCAGATCGTAAGGACTGGTGGAGCGCTTGGAAGTGAGAATGCCGGTATGAGTAGCGAAAGAAGGGTGAGAATCCCTTCCACCGAATGCCTAAGGTTTCCTGAGGAAGGCTCGTCCGCTCAGGGTTAGTCGGGACCTAAGTCGAGGCCGAAAGGCGTAGACGATGGAGAACAGGTTGATATTCCTGTACCACCTCCCCGCCGTTATCAGCAATGGGGGGACGCAGTAGGATAGGGTGAGCGCGCTGTTGGTCATGCGCGTCTAAGCAGTGAGGTGTGGAACGAGGCAAATCCCGTTCCTATAACACTGGGCTGTGATGGCAAGGGGAAATGTCCCCGGAGTCCCTGATTTCACACTGCCAAGAAAAGCCTCTAGCGAGGCGGGAGGTGCCCGTACCGCAAACCGACACAGGTAGGCGAGGAGAGAATCCTAAGGTGATCGAGAGAACTCTCGTTAAGGAACTCGGCAAAATGACCCCGTAACTTCGGGAGAAGGGGTGCTCTGATAGGGTGTTAAAGCCCGAGAGAGCCGCAGTGAATAGGCCCAGGCGACTGTTTAGCAAAAACACAGGTCTCTGCAAAACCGTAAGGTGACGTATAGGGGCTGACGCCTGCCCGGTGCTGGAAGGTTAAGAGGAGAGGTCAGCGCAAGCGAAGCTTCGAATTGAAGCCCCAGTAAACGGCGGCCGTAACTATAACGGTCCTAAGGTAGCGAAATTCCTTGTCGGGTAAGTTCCGACCCGCACGAAAGGCGTAACGATCTGGGCACTGTCTCAACGAGAGACTCGGTGAAATTATAATATGCGTGAAGATGCGCATTACCCGCGACAGGACGGAAAGACCCCGTGGAGCTTTACTGTAGCCTGATATTGAATTCCGGTGCAGCCTGTACAGGATAGGTAGGAGCCTTGGAATCCGGAGCGCCAGCTTCGGAGGAGGCAATGGTGGGATACTACCCTGGCTGTATTGGACTTCTAACCCTTGCCCGTGATCCGGGCAGGAGACAGTGTCAGGTGGGCAGTTTGACTGGGGCGG
>NZ_JBHTLT010000018.1:0-1149 GCF_042679045.1 Sporosarcina contaminans
TTAACCTATAAGAAAAGCGGAGACGACCGTTTAACCGCTGAGGCTGGACAAAGAAAAAATTGCACGGTTGATTGATGTACAATGTCTGTTTTATCCGGTTTTGAACGAATAAATTTGTTCAGTTAACACGAAACTTTTTTCAAAAAAGTACTTGTGTTTTCTTGGGAAGTTGTTATAATGAGTAATGTCTTTTGAAACAAGATATTGTTGGTCTGGCGGCGATAGCGTAGAGGTCACACCCGTTCCCATCCCGAACACGGAAGTTAAGCTCTTCAGCGCCGATGGTAGTGGGGGGCTTCCCCCTGTGAGAGTAGGACGTTGCCAGGCTATCAACTTTCCATATTACATAACGGAGGATTAGCTCAGCTGGGAGAGCACCTGCCTTACAAGCAGGGGGTCGGCNTTTTTGAGCCATTAGCTCAGTCGGTAGAGCATCTGACTTTTAATCAGAGGGTCACAGGTTCGAATCCTGTATGGCTCACCATTTCTTGATGAAAATCTTGGATTTTTTTGCGGGTGTGGTGGAACTGGCAGACACGCTAGACTTAGGATCTAGTGCCGTAAGGCGTGGGGGTTCGACTCCCTTCACCCGCATTTTTCACGCGGAAGTAGTTCAGTGGTAGAATACGACCTTGCCAAGGTCGGGGTCGCGGGTTCGAATCCCGTCTTCCGCTCCATACAATTGCCGGGGTGGCGGAACTGGCAGACGCACAGGACTTAAAATCCTGCGGTAGGTGACTACCGTACCGGTTCGATTCCGGTTCTCGGCACCAGTTATTACGTATGCGCCCGTAGCTCAATTGGATAGAGCGTCTGACTACGGATCAGAAGGTTATGGGTTCGACTCCTGTCGGGCGCGCCATTAATATAATAGTTTTTAAACCGGGAAGTAGCTCAGCTTGGTAGAGCACTTGGTTTGGGACCAAGGGGTCGCAGGTTCGAATCCTGTCTTCCCGACCATTTTTAATGGGGCCTTAGCTCAGCTGGGAGAGCGCCTGCCTTGCACGCAGGAGGTCAGCGGTTCGATCCCGCTAGGCTCCACTTATGAACCTTGAAAACTGAACAGCAAAACGTCAACAAATAAAGTCTCAAAGCCGACCCCGTCGGCGGAAGAGACAAAACGAATCTTCAGATTCGAAATTGACATCT